>JALQWE010000228.1 GCA_023258825.1 Planctomycetaceae bacterium
ATGCGCGCGTGGTGGACGCGATGCGATCGGTCCCCGACGCGGCGTCGGTCGCGGGCGCCTGTGAACCGTCTCGCGAGATACTGCCCCTTGCGTACAGTCTGATTCCGGACCTGTCTTTTTCGCATACCGGACAATCATTAATCTCGCGCCAACCGGCCTTCAGGTGCCACCCATAAACGGCGAACAAACACCGCTCACCCGGCTTCCAGGTGCCACCCACCTGTTGACTGTGGTCAGATCGTTTCAAGGTGCCCCCTGGACTGCGACAACACACCGTTCAATCGGGGGCCATCTGGCGCGATGCTGCCTTTTGTGCACAATTTGATTTCTGCGCTGTCTTCAGCACATCCGGCACAATCAGTGCTTTCGTGCCGAGTTTATCTGACCCCCGTGAATTCACGGATGCGTACAACCGTTCCACCGGAAACAGAGCGCAAAGTTGACGATAGCCCGCCCAAAGCCCCTCTTTAATGGATTCGGTTCTGCTGGCCGGGGGCCTGTCGCAGGTCCTGCAAGCACACCGGGGCAACTCAAGGAACAGATGAACCATGACCAGCCCCGAAACGCTCACTGTCATCGGAAATGACGAGATCGCTCTGGAATTGGCCGGATTGGCTGCCAACGCAGGTCGCGAGGTGCTCTGGATACAGTCGGAACGCTGCCACTCCTCATGGCTTGTCGCACTGGCCCTGAAAAACCTTGTCAGTGGATTGCTGGCAGACCAGACTCCAGCTCGGCGTCAACACCTTCGTCAACTCAGGTCGTCCAGCCTTTTAAAGAACCTGCTCGCCAATGCCCTCTGCCGCGAATTGCAAAGCCTGCAGGCCGAAGCCGACAAACTGGGAATCTCAGTCCTGACCGGTGACGTTCACTTTGACAACGCCGGACAGCTGCACCCGCTGAATTCTTCATTTCAGCACCCGGCGATGTCCACTCGAGGCCCCCGCGTGATTGCGACAGGAACCTGCTGCGTCCCGCTCAGTTCCGTGGACAACCGCCCGAAGGTGCTGTCTGTGAACCGGCTACTCTGCGCCCCGCAACTGCCTCAGCATCTGTGCGTACTCGGCGGCGATGGCGTAGGTGCCGGGTTGGCCGCACTGCTGAGTCTGTTTGGCAGCCAGTGTCGTCTGATCAACAGCGGCACCTGCGATGAAGCACTCACGGAATTAGCGATCGACAGTGGCGTCAGCGTCACAGATAACTCGTTCAGATCGCGGCTATCCGAATTCGCTCCGGCGCACCATGCCGAGTGCATTCTCGACTGTCGCCGGCAGGTCGGTTTTACCTCACATCTGGCCTTGCCACAACTGGGCATTGAGCCTGATGAACAGGGACAGTTATGGTGCAATGATGTGCTGGAAACATGGCGGCCCGGGGTTTACGGAGCCGGATCGGTTGTGGGATTCTCTCCTGTGACCACCAGCAATATCACCAGGCAGGCCATGCTGATTCTGCACCATCTCGACAGTGTGCGTAGCCGCCGAGCCGCCTCTCGGAGCGAGTTTGCTGTCGCGCAGTGACTGGCCGATCTCGAACACACGCCGTAACCGAGGGTTCACCCCCTCACTTCTGTCCCGGCGTCACACGGATTACCGGCGGATGAATCGATTCGCCGGACTCTGTATGATTCGGAGACAAGCATCAACGATGCCATCGACAGTCATCAGGAGTGTGCATTCGTGTTTATGTTCCAGACCGCTATTACGGGAATGATTCTGACAGCAATGGCGACAATGGTCGGCAACTTCGCAGACGACGCGGATTGGCACGAGGAAACTATAGCGTGGCGTGCCGCGCGGGAACAAAAGCTGAAGGCTCCGGACGGCTGGCTGTCCGTCTCGGGGTTGTTCTATCTCAAAACGGGAGACCAGACGTTTGGATCTGCAGCGGACTGTCAGATTCAGCTGACATCACCGTCCCTGCCGAACATCGCTGGCACTCTGACTGTCACGGAACGCAGCATCAGTTTTCGGGCTGCGGACGGCGTTGCACTTCGCCTGAATGATCGGGATGTCAACGCAGGATTCCTGAGAATCGATCCTGTTCTTCCCGAAGCAGATTCACCGGATCGCCTGACAATCGGAACGACCTCACTGCAACTCATTCGCAGAAGTGGCCGTCTGGCTATTCGCTCAAGAGATTCCGCTAATCCCCTGATTTCTGCCTTTCCCGGAGAACGCTGGTATCCTCTGGATGCGAAATATCGAATCGTTGGCACATTTACGCCATATACAAAGCCGAAGACACTTGTGATTCAGAACATTCAGGGGGAGAGTCACGAGGAAACTCTGGCGGGCTTCGCTGAATTTCGGATTGGGGACCAGGACTTTCGACTGGAAGCGATTGCCGACTCGCCGGAAACCCTGTTCTTCATTTTCAAGGACCACACCAGTGGTCAGGAAACCTATGGTGCCGGACGATTCCTCACTGTCCCAAGGCCTGTCAACAGCACTATCGTCCTGGACTTCAATCGCGCCTACAATCCGCCCTGTGCCTTCAATCCATTCACACTGTGTCCTGTTCCCCCGGCAGAAAACCATCTCGCAATTGCCATCACCGCCGGAGCTCTGAAGCCAGTAAAGCCCTGAGACACGCCCTTGCCCTCCTGCAGGACTTTGAAGCCCCGACAACGTCCACTCACAGACGCTCGTCCCCCATCTGGTACCACTGTCAGGTCTAAGCTGAAAAGCAGGGTTACGATTCACTGAAGAGCGTGATTTGCGTCGCACCGCCTGACGCAGATAAAACCTCACCTCATCACCGATCGCTCAAGCGGATCGTTTTTCGCAACGTTCTCCGGATCATGACACATCAGCTGTGTCAAAGAAAATCGGCCTATGAAAAAACCGTTTCTCATAAGGTGGATCAGCTGTCTGGAAATGCGATATTGGTTCATCCTCGCAGTCAGCCTGGCTGTGCAAACAGTGTTTATTGCAGCGGTCCCGGCACAGATGTATGAGCCCCCGGCAGCCCCCCGCGAATTTCGCGGGGTCTGGGTGGCCACACTGGACAATATCGACTGGCCCTCAAAAAAAGGGCTCAGCACCGATGAACAACAGTCTGAAGTGATCCGGATTCTGGAACTCCTGAAGCATCTGAAGCTGAATGCGGTCATCCTTCAGGTCCGCAGCGCCGCGGATGCTATTTATCCAACACCACTGGAACCATGGAGTGTCAGCCTGACCGGGCAGCAGGGCAGGGGCCCGTCTCCTGCGTATGACCCCCTGAAGTTCTGGATCAGGGAGGCACATGCGCGAGGAATCGAACTGCATGCATGGCTGAATCCATGCCGGGCACACATCGGCAAGTCGCCGCCGGCAGCCTCCCACATATCCCGTCAACATCCCGAACTCGTCAAAAGCTATGGCAAATTCCTCTGGCTGGATCCAGGCGAACCAGCGGCTATGGATCGGACCATCGCCGTGCTTGAGGATCTGCTGCAGCGTTATGATCTCGATGCCGTGCATATCGACGACTACTTCTATCCCTATCCAATCCCATCCGGCGACCGCGATCTGCCGTTTCCGGACGACACCTCGTGGAATCGCTACCTGCAAACGGGTGGAACACTCAGCCGAGCCGACTGGCGACGGGAGAACGTCAATCGGCTGGTTGAGAGAATTCACACCACCGTCCGTCGAATGAAACCTCAAGTCCGATTCGGCATTTCCCCTTTTGGTATCGGACGTCCGGGAACGGCTCCCGGAATCAGTGGATTTGATCAGTACGCAGGCATCTATGCCGACCCGGCGCTCTGGCTGAGACACGGCTGGTGTGACTATTTTTCTCCGCAGTTGTACTGGAGCGTGGATCAGAAAGCTCAGAGCTTTCCGGTGCTGCTGGACTACTGGAAATCAGCGGCCCCCGCGTCAACCTGTGTCTGGCCGGGGCTGTTCACAAGTCGCCTGGATGACGAGAAACGGCCCTATGATGCAGCGGAAATTGTAAAGCAAATCAAGATCTGTCGCGACCGGATTCAGCCACCGGGTCACCTGCACTTCAGCCTTCGCGCCTTACAAAAGAATTCGCAGGGGATTCAGGAGGCCTTGAAGACAAGTGTCTACGCTGAACATGCCCTTGCTCCACCATTCCCATCACGGCAGTCCAAAGCCCCGCCGTCACCCTCAATCAGACTCAGCCGCACACCTGAAGGCGCTGCGATTGAGATCTCGCCGTCGGTATCTGACCCCACCTTTGTTTATGCCCTGTGGACTCTTCAACAGGGTCGCTGGACTTTTCAGACACATCCCGGCATCTCCCGGGAATTCAGACTTTCCTCAACCACGCAGGCGGTGGTGGTGTCGGCCGTTTCCCGCCAGGGTCTTGAAAGCGACCGTGCGCGTCTTGAGATCCCCTGAAAACGCAAAAGGGGACATTCTACTTTTCCAGTCACGCAGCTTGATTCCGTGGTATAAGCGACACTTTTATCGGCACCATCAGCGGGGCTTTTTCAGCGATCAGGGGCACACACCAGAGTGACCGCTTGCCGGCAGGGCTGTCGAGCGCAGCCTTCCCTTCCGACATTACTCCCCAGCAGGCAGGGCAATGCGGCCTGATTTCAGGCTCAGGTAGCGTTCTGCTCCCACCGGCGTGTGACACAACCGTTGCATAAATACGGCAGGCCAATGATTCACCTGAGCCGAGGCTATCTATCGCTTCGCTACTGTCGCGGCTCATGATGTCGCAACTCACTCTGACGAAACGCGCTACCGATTTTTCCGCAGTGACGACATCAGTGTGCCAGAGGCCAAAGCACATCTCGCGACTGCTCAGGCTGAATATCATCCAGATCACAACGCAGGGCGTCGCGTGTTCGCGGTGGCGACAGATGCTGCACGTCACACGAACAGGCGTAAAGTAGAATGTCCCCTTTATGCGATTTCAGGCAGTTAGCAGTTTCTGAATGGCTTCACACAACGCGGTCCCGACTTCCTCCTCATCACCTACCACGATGTCTGCACCCGCATCCCGAAAATCCTGCTGATGCAGGCGATAACGTGATCGCACCAGAATCGTTGCATCGGGGGCCATATGACGGATCTGCTGCAGGACAGCAATGGAATCATGGAATCCCGGAACCGTGATCACCACCAGCTTCAGGCGTTCCGGATGCAGGTGCTGCAGAATCTCCCCGGTCGTCGCATCAGCCTGCATCGCATGAAATCCCGCGGCGCGCGCACTGTTGACCCCGTCAGCTCCAAGGTCAATCACCAGCACTTGTGAGGCCTGTCGCGACAACGCTTCGGCGGCCCCACGACCGGCCGGACCAAATCCCACCAGCAAACAATCCCACGCATGCTGATCCAGTTTGTCCAGAGATGCTCCCCCCATGGGCGCGAACACATGTCCGTTGAGCCACGATGCGAGACCTGGTGCATAGGTGATCAAAGTCGGTGTTACCAGCAGTGAGACGATGGCGGCGGAAACGAGCGCGTTGTACTGATCTTCTGTGATCAAACCGGCCCCCAGCGCCTGACTGCCCAGCACAAACGCGAATTCGCCCACCGAACCAAGGCACAGGCCCGTGCCCAGTGAGGTCCCGGAGGGATGTCGCAGGATCCGAAACAGGACCGCCACGACGATCACCTTCACGGACAGGATCAGCATGGAAAGTGCCGCAACCAGCAGCAGATTGCGAAACATCCAGAGCGGATCCGCGAGCAGCCCCACAGATCCGAAGAACAGTGTCAGCAACACAATTCGAAGCGACGCCACATCCGCTCGAATCTGAAAGGCAAACGGAGAGTTCCCCAGAAACATACCGGCGACAAATGCACCCAGAGCCGGAGACAGCCTGGCTGCGTGCGCCGCCCAGGTGGCCCCCAACCCGACAATCACGCTCAGCACAACCATCAGTTCCCGATTCTGACCGATGGATCGCGTCTTCATGACACGCACAGCCAGGATGTTCAACGCCAGGTACAGGACTGTGACCACTCCAGCGCCGGCAGCGACGATTCCCCCGACACGCAGCGCAAGACTTTCCACTTCGCCGGATTCTCCCAGAAGCGGTATCAGCAGCGCCAGTGGAACGACCGCCATGTCCTGAACCAGCAGGACCGCAAGCGAGTTGCGTCCCATGGGGGAATCCAGCAACGCTCGATCCGTGAGCACCCCCAGCACCGTGGCGGTACTACTGAGACTGACCATGGCGCTGACCGCCACACTCGTCGCAAAACTCAGATTCAAAGCCAGTCCGGCAGCGGTCAAGGCCCCCATCGTGAGCAGTACCTGCAGAACGCCGCAGAGCAGATTCAGCTTGCCAAGCCCCAGCACACGGCTCCACGAAAACTCCAGCCCAAGACTGAACAGCAGCATTGCCACTCCCAGCTC
>JALQWE010000229.1 GCA_023258825.1 Planctomycetaceae bacterium
AGATCGCCGGAAAACAGTGTCTGGCCATTCGGATGAAATGCCACGCTGTACACATGTTTTTCGTGACCCGCAAAATCCCGAATCAGAGTGCCATCTGCGGGATTCCACAGACGCACCATGCGGTCGTTCCCACCACTGGCCAGAACGGTCCCATCCGGACCCGTCGCCAGCGCCCGCACCCACTGCGTCCCGTGCGCCGCGATCGAACGCAGGACCTGCGGTGAATCGTCCTGCGCAGTCCACCATGTGATCTTTCCGTCACACCCACCACTCATCACCACTTTGCCATCCGGTGTGAATGCGAATGCATTCACCCACGTCGAATGGCCTCCAGACAGCACTGTCTTCGCGCCGTCAGTCAGGCGAAATCGCTCCACCACACTGTCTTCAGATCCACAGAACACGTACTGCCCCGTTGGATCAAAACGACAGGAGATCAACGGACGATCATGAGCCCATGCGGAGGCTACCCAGGCCAGCTTCGGATCAGGTGTCTCGATATAAGCAGCAGAATTCGCAGGGCGGAGCATCGCGGGGTCTCCTCATTTCTCAGGCGGGATACAACAGAAATTACCTGCTGAAAGCACCTTTGGCGAATTGACACAGCAGGGGCAAGGCCACACCGCCATAGACAACCCCACCAAAAACTCTCAACAGCCCCCCAATTCTCCCTCAAATCCCCTTCTGCGCCAATCAACCAACCGCCCCGGGAACTCGTCACCATGTCTCATCACCCGCTTCAGAATACCCGTCGTGATTGCCAGCTGAACCGCTCACCCACCAACACCCCAAACTTCCCATTTCCACTCTCCTGCGATTACAGCATCTCGACTACAACTATCAGGCCCTGTTTTATTCGATTTTACTCGGACAATCGCGATATTTTCCCGATAAACCGAGCAACATTCATCTTGACGGTCCGTCAGCACATCTGTTAGCAAAATCGAGCGTGTGCTGCTGGCCGGCGGCCGGCACCGGATTCTTTTACAGGAAATCCCTCTCTCCCGAGACCACTTTCCTGCTTTATTCTCCGGAAATTCGCTCGCTCTCTTTCCTGATGCACATCGAAGGCAGGACGCCATGAAAACTGTATTGCGAGAACTGAAACAGGGACTTGCTCAGGCGATGCCCTCGGCCGTCTTCTTTCCGTTTGCTAACGCGAAAAATGCAGTTCAGGGCCGTCGGCAGCGGATTCGTCCTGCCGCCGATGACCTGGTCGAAGTGTCTGACGGGCAGCAGACGATCTTCATCTCACAACGTATCCGACACAATCGCTATAAGCGCGGCATCGATACCTGGACCAATTTTCTGGCCAGTCAGTACAACCTCGATAAATTCGAGGTCCGTCCGGGTGGAGTATTCATCGATTGCGGCGCCAACGTCGGAGAACTGGGTTACTGGGCCCGCTCAAGACAACTTCAATACCACGCTTTCGAACCCGAAACTCGCGAAGCCAACTGTTGCGATCTGAACAACTTCAACGGGCAACCCGGTACCAACCGCCTCGGACTCTGGCATGAGGCCACCGAGCTGAAGTTCTATTCCAAGCCAGAATCGGCAGATAGTTCCTGCATCGAAATTGCTGACTACCACCAGGTGAAGACCATTAAGGTCACCACTCTCGATCAGTACGTTCAGGACAAGGGCATTCAGGCCATCGAGGTGTTCAAGGTCGAAGCCGAAGGCGCCGAGCCCGAAGTTCTGCAGGGTGCCCGGCGCACCTTGCCAAGGTGCCGCTACGTCACAGTTGACTGCGGACGAGAACGCGGTATTGACGCCCAGGATACTGTGCGGGATGTCTGCAACGTTATGTATCAGTGCGGTTTCCGGATTGCTGAGAGTGATATGGTCCGGCTGTCGCTGCTCTTCGAAAACGTCGCTCAGGCCGAACGACGGGCAGCCTGATCACAATCCCTGCCCCGGGTTCCATGTCTCAGCACAGCAGAGCCCTTCCGAGCCCTGCGTTCCCACATGAAAATTCTCTTTCTCCACGGTTGGCATTCTGTCCCCGGCGGCGTCAAACCCTCGTCGCTGATCGCACAGGGTCATTGGGTGCTGAATCCGGCCCTGGATGATGACGATTTTTCATCCGCCGTACGCACCGCGCAGGCCGTCTATGATTCGCAGACGCCGGACGTCATTGTCGGAAGTTCCCGAGGGGCTGCCGTTGCGCTCCATCTCAATTCCGCCAACACACCGCTGGTCCTGCTGTGCCCGGCATGGAGAAACTACGGCGGCCATAGACCCCTGAAACCCAGTTCCCTCATCCTGCACAGCCGACAGGACGCAGTGATCCCCTTCTCGGATTCCGAAGAACTCGTCCGATCCAGCGGTCTTCCCCCCGAAATGATCCTTGAAGTCGGTCGGGATCATCGCCTGGCAGACCCGGAATCCCTGTCCGTCCTGCACTGGGCCTGCACCCTGCTGGCGTCCGGCAATCATCTTCCCACGCTCAACGACGACTCTCAGTTTGCTCCTGATTCGTCAGACTCCCGCAATGCCCTCACCCACCAGGAAGCCAGCTACATATGCGATGCCTGCGGTGAGGAAATCGTCATTCCTCTGGACCTGACCGAAGGCACCAGCCAGACCTACGTCGAAGACTGCCCGGTCTGCTGCCGTGCTAATACCATCCATGTCCGGATGGATGATTATGGACAGGCCCATGTCCACGCAGATCCCGAACAGGATCCATAGCGCAGCCAGCCATTGACGGTGCAGGTGGTTCAGTTGGAATAGCCATATTCCAGATAGCGACATGTTTGGAGACATCTCGGTCCTGCCCCGGTTCGCAGATCCTCAAAGGCGCCCTGCCACCTTCATGCTTCCTCACAGGCCGAAATGCACGACGGTAAAGGCTTACTGCAGCCCCAGCAGCGCCGCCAGATTCGTGGCCGACGGCGGACCAAATCGCGGCTCCAGAGAAACACCCAGTCCCACGTTGTCTTTGCTGAAGTCCAGCCCGAATCCAAAGTGCAGTATCCAGTCCAGACCGACCCGGGATACCGTGAGCGACGATCCCCGTGCTTCTCGCTGCGCGACGTCATACGCAAAGGACGCTGTCGATATCCAGCGCGGACTCATCTGATAACTGTAGCTGCTGATCAGAGTCTGGCTGTTCAGGTAACTGCCGGCAGAAACTTCCCGGAAGCCGACGTAAACGCTGCCCCGCAGACTGCGCTGACTCAGCATGCCAATACTCCACACACTGGACGCATTGTCAAACAGATCCCACGATGAATCCGTCATCAAACTGGTCCGGTCGCTGAAGTTCCAGCGATAATGGCTGTACAGCAGTCCGAAATCCTCGTTGAAGTTATCCCGCTCCGCATCCGGAAAATATGTCGCCCCGTATTCCCAGACCATCCAGTCGCGAATTCGAGGCGCATTGTCTGGTCCTGTCTTTGTCTGCAGTCGATCCCGAAATCCAATCCGCAGGGCCTGCAGATTGTCGGCAATCTCATGATAAGGCGCACTGGACCAGAGCCCTGCTCCGGTGCGCAGAGCATAGTTTCGCGGATTAAACTGTGCCGGAATCGCTCCTGGAAAAATCTGTGTATTCAGCGTGTATCGGGAACGGAAACGTTCCTGAGCATTCTCGTCGATTTCGTTGTACTGCGGGATGTCATTCAGACTGGTGGAGGCATCCGTGAACGCGTACTCAAGCATCGTATCGTGCTTGTGCGCCAACCCGTTGACTCCAAGAATCGCACTCCGGGCAAATGGGAACAGCTTCGTCGCTGAAAGCCGAGCACGCAAGCCGGCGTTGACAAGGTACCGATCTACCGACTGTGCCGTGAATCCTTCTTCCCAGAATGCTGCCTCACCGCCAACAAATGGCTCCAGAGTTATCGGGCCTACATTAACAGGGGCATTCAGCTCATGCCGTGTCATGAGTACGGCCCCTGACGCATTGGTCATGTAGGGCAACCCTGATGGTGTGTAGGGGTCGTCTGGATCTGTGGGCGACTGCAGCGGCTGCATATCCGCGTAGCCCGCACTCGAATGCATGTTCCAGTAGACGCGACCATCCAGCAACGGCTGAGAAAAGGCGTATACGTCCCCACGCGGCAGCCACTGCGTGTTGGCCTCAAATCCACTCAGATCCGTTCGACCCCAGAACATACCTGACCATGCCCCGGAATCCTTCCGAATTCCCAGTACGGTCTCCACATCCTTTTCGCTGTCAAACCGACTTTCGTCATACTGTTCAAGATAGTTTCTATCCGACAAATAACCAATTTCTCCGAACAACAACCCCTGATCCGGCAACGCCTGACGATGTCGCCACGTCGCCTCACCACGACTGTTGTCCCGCGGGTCCAGATGACGCCGATCCAGACCCAGATTGTCACTCCCCGAATCGTACTGATAATAGAGCGTTCCGCCGCCCTGCCATCGACCCAGAGAATTCTCTCCCTGGTACTCCCCGCGAATCCCGGTCCCTGGTCCCCGCTTGCTCCGATAATCCCCCAGCAAATCCCAACGCTGTCCCGGTTGTCGCGGCATCCCCAGCAGCTTGTTCAAATCCCAAACGGTATTCAGCTGCAAGCCAAAAATCCGGTCCTGCGTCACCGTCACGCCCCGAATCGGAATGCCCGGATCTTCCGCCGGCCCACTCACCTTCGGCAGATACATCAGCGGCACATCACCCACCACAAACTGATTGTTCAGGCTGGTGATCCAGGTCGTGTTGCCCAGAACCTGCTGCCCCGTCAACGGATCAATCCCCGCCAGTCGTGAAGGCCCCTGTTCCACAAAGATATCACTGGCCCGCAGCCGATATCCGGGCTTTCCATACGGACTGGTCGTAGCCCATGCATTCTGCACATGAAACCGATCACTGCTCAACTGCCGCATGCGCTCGCCGCGAATCCGAAAGTCCCCGCCGGTGGAGGGCACAAACGCCCGCAACTCGGCATTCAGCAGCAAAGCCCGATTCCCGGCCGCATCAAAAAAGCCATGCGTCGCCCGAATCGAATTCTGATTCTGCCGAATCACGATGTTGCCTTCGAGATACACCTGAAAGCGAGCGTCCGCCGGCTGGACAACCGTACTCCCCGCTTCCAGCGCGTCGCCTTCACCGGCCTGAGTCCAGATCACCACACGATCCGCAGACAAATCCACCAGCCCGGGCGCGATGTTCAAGCCTTCAATATTCGAATCCAACCCGTCGATCAGGACGTTCACACCACCTGTGATCACCGTCACCCGCTCTGCAGGTACCGTGTCCGGGGTCGTTGATGATTCCACACGCAGAGGATCACTGGAACGCGGGCGAATCTGCACCCGACGCGCACCTGTTGGTGCCGTCTGCGACAACGAGGAGACCGGCGGCGAAAAAATATCGCTCGGGCTCTGCACGCTCGCTAAAGAGGCCTCGACGGCATCTCCAGGATACAACCGCTGCAATGCACGACGCAACAGCGGCTGATCCGTGCTCTCCGCCGCCGCCGAATCCTGCACTTCAATCTCAGGAGCTACCACAGACTCCAGCCGAAATGCTTTTGCTCCGGTCGATCGACGGCCACTGCGTGTCTCGATCGTCAAGTCCTCACCATACACCGCCGTGTCATAGCCTGCAGATGTACGCGTCACAAACAACGCCATCCGGTTCGCGGAAAACGTGCTGTCACCCTGAGTCACACGGGCGCGCCCTGTGATCAGATGAACCTCCATCGACTCCGACTTCAGTACCTCCTCATACAACCCAGTCACGCGAACACGCTGTTCAGCGTCATCCGTGAAACTCTCTGCCGGGGATACCCTGGCAATCTCACCCTCGTCTCCGCGCGCAACGCCGGCCATTGCCACCAGCACGGTCGCAACAGTCAGAACAATTGCCGTAAGAAACGCAGGACGATGACTCATTCAATCGCCATCACAGGTCAATCGGATCAGCAGTGTATTCGCACAAGTCAGTTACCAGCAAAAACCACGCAAGGTCCCGATCCCGGATCAGCCAATCAGCCACCAGACGCCGTCACGGTACCCCCGAAAACACCGCAGACACACCTGATCCAGGCAGTCACAGGCCTTGCAGGAAACAGCAACGGAGAACTCGCAGGAAGGGAGAATCAGCGGTTGTTCCGGAATACCTCCCGGCTCAACACACAACCATGGAAAGGAAATCAGGGAGGGGGTCGAGAACAAATACGCGTCGCGGACTATACGGCCGACCGCAAAAACGGGTCAATATCGGACAGGCGGCCAGCAGAATACGTAAACTGCTTGCACGCAACGCTTTGCGAAAACTGCACTTTTCCTGAAAAGCCATGAATGACGCATTTTCGGGATCAATCGGCAGCTTTTGCCGAACAC
>JALQWE010000230.1:0-5939 GCA_023258825.1 Planctomycetaceae bacterium
AAAAGGGGTTTGGTGTTGACTACTCAGCAGCGTTCCCTGCCGGGTAGGAAGGGGTCGACGAAGACGACGCGAATGCGTTCCAGGCGGTCAAGGCAGTCCTCAGCCACCCCGTGCACGCCGCAATTTACTTTGTGTGCCTGATTGCCCTCGGTATTCATCTCAGCCACGGTGTTCGTAGCGCCCTGCAAACTCTCGGAGTCAATCACAGGAATTGGAATTTCCTGCTGCGTCTCTCCGGGATTCTGCTCGCCTGGGGGATCGCCGGCGGCTTCATCAGCCTGATCTTCTGGGCGATGGGCACAAAATCCTGATGACGTGTATCTGGTCTGCAGTCTGATTCTGGCAGGTTTCCGTTTTCCTTCGCAGTTCCTGAGGTCTTCCGATGTTTCGCGTGGCAAGTGATGAACTGAACTCGCGAGTTCCCGACGGCCCCCTTCAGCAGAAGTGGGACAAGCATCGGTTCAATATGAAGCTGGTCAACCCGGCGAACAAGCGTAAATACAGCGTAATCGTGGTGGGCACCGGACTCGCAGGTGGTTCTGCAGCCGCCTCGCTGGGAGAACTGGGTTACCAGGTCAAAGCCTTCTGCTTCCAGGATAGTCCTCGACGAGCCCACTCCATTGCGGCCCAGGGTGGCATCAATGCCGCCAAGAATTACCCGAACGACGGCGACAGCATCTGGCGGTTGTTTTACGACACTCTCAAGGGCGGCGACTACCGGGCTCGCGAGGCCAACGTCTACCGCCTGGCACAAGTGGCCAATAACATTATCGATCAGTGTGTGGCTCAGGGTGTGCCCTTCGCACGGGAATACGGTGGCACTCTGGCAAACCGTTCGTTCGGCGGAGCACAACTGTCCCGCACGTTTTACTGCCGTGGTCAAACCGGGCAGCAACTGCTGCTGGGCGCCTACCAGGCCTTGATGCGGCAGGTCAGCACTGGCCGCGTGAAGATGTTCGCACGTCGCGAAATGCTGGAACTAATCGTTTCCGACGGTGTTGCACGCGGTATCGTTGTGCGCAACATCGAAAACGGCAAACTGGAAGTTCACACGGCAGACGCGGTTGTGCTGTGCACCGGCGGTTACGGGAACGTCTACTACCTGTCCACCAATGCCAAGGGGTGTAATGTCACCGCAGCGTGGCGTTGCCACCGACGTGGTGCGTACTTCGCCAATCCCTGCTACACACAGATTCATCCCACGTGCATCCCCGTCAGTGGTGACTACCAGTCCAAGCTGACTTTGATGAGCGAAAGCCTGCGAAACGACGGGCGCGTCTGGGTGCCAAGAAACAAAAACGACCAGCGGGCTCCCGGGCAGATTCCTGAAGATGAACGTGACTACTATCTCGAACGTCGATACCCATCCTTCGGCAACCTCGCCCCCCGTGACATTTCTTCCCGGGCTGCGAAGGAACGCACCGATGCCGGATACGGTGTCGGCGAATCCGGGCTCGCCGTCTATCTGGACTTCCGTGATGCGATCGCACGGGACGGTGAAGACGCGGTACGCAAAAGATACGGCAATCTGTTTCACATGTACGCCAAGATCACTGCAGAGGACCCTTACAAGGTTCCCATGCGGATCTATCCGGCGGTGCATTACACCATGGGAGGGCTCTGGGTCGATTACAACCTGATGAGCAACCTGCCAGGACTATACGTGCTGGGTGAAGCAAATTTTTCAGACCACGGTGCTAATCGACTCGGTGCCAGTGCCCTGATGCAGGGACTTTCGGACGGTTACTTTGTGATCCCCTACACGATTGGCGATTACCTGGCTGGTGCCGGGGCGAAGCTGCCAAAGCTGTCGGAAGACCACCCCGCGTGTACTTCTGCAAAGAAAGACGCCGAGGACCGGTTGAACAAACTGCTCAGCATCAACGGACGTCGCAGCGTGGATTCGTTCCATCGGGAACTCGGTTTGCTGATGTGGGACTACTGTGGAATGGCACGCAGCAAGACCGGGCTGGAAGCGACCATCCCGCGCATTCGCGAACTGCGCGAACAGTTCTGGCGAGATGTTCGGGTTCCTGGCAGTGGTGACACACTGAACCAAAGCCTCGAAAAGGCTGGTCGCGTCGCAGACTTTATGGAATTCGCCGAACTTCTTGCTGTGGATGCTCTTCATAGAGAGGAATCCTGCGGAGGTCACTTCCGTGAAGAGTACCAGACGCCCGACGGAGAAGCCGCTCGTAACGATGAGCAGTACAGCTATGTGGCGGGTTGGGAGTTTCAGGGGGTCGGCAACGCGCCCGTTCTTCACAAAGAACCGCTGATCTTTGAAAACGTCAAGCCTTCGACCAGGAGCTACAAGTAACCATGAGCAGCGACCTTCTGAATCTGACTCTGCGGGTCTGGCGACAGGCAGCTCCAAATCAGCCCGGTGCCTTCCGCGACTACCGTCTCGACGGTGTCAGCACCCACATGTCCTTCCTCGAGATGCTGGACGTACTGAACGAGAAATTAATCGCGCAGGGAGAAGAGCCCGTCGCGTTTGATCATGACTGCCGGGAAGGTATCTGCGGCATGTGCAGCCTGATGATTAACGGTCAGGCTCATGGCCCGGACCGGGGGACCACCACGTGCCAACTTCACATGCGACGGTTCAAAAATGGCGAAACAATTACGATTGAACCCTGGCGGGCAGATCCGTTTCCTGTCATTCGGGACCTTGTCGTCAATCGCTCGGCCTTCGATCGGATCATTCAATCCGGGGGTTTCGTTTCGGTGAATACCGGAAATGCTCCTGATGGAAACAGCATTCCGGTACCGGGTGTGGATCAGGAAGTGGCCATGGATGCAGCGGCCTGCATCGGCTGCGGTGCCTGTGTTGCCGCCTGCAAAAACGCCTCCGCTATGTTGTTTGTCTCAGCAAAGGTCTCGCAACTCTCCATCCTGCCGCAGGGCAAGCCTGAACGAGCAAATCGAGTGCTGAACATGGTCGCCCAGATGGACAAGGAAGGGTTCGGATCCTGCACAAACACGTCCGAGTGTGAAGCGGCCTGCCCTGCCGAAATCAGCGTGGCCCACATCGCCCGTCTGAATCGTGAATACATGAAGGCAATGCTGTGCGCTGATCATTAAAAGTCCTCCACAGTCATCTGCTCACATCTAACCTGTGCCGCTGATTTTCAGTGCTACAGGTTTTTTTGTTGCCACTTTTCAGCTGCACATCGCCATTCCAGAGGCTGTCTCCTGCCTCAGAAATTCGATACCATGCCGAGCGTCAGGCAATTTTCCGAGGATCCTCAAAAAGGGATCCAGCGACGCAAAAGCCTCCAAAGAAAGGACGCTTTCGTTGTGACCTCGAACGTGCCTGCCTCAGGGAATTTGTAGACCATCCTGATTCAACATTGAAAACAAGACAGGGAGACTGCAGTCGTGAAAGTCTGTCGTGTGCAATTGACGTGTGGCGAGATTTGTTATGCAGCTCAGAAATCAGATGGAACGCTCGAAAAGCTCAGCGGCGAGTTGTTCACAGGGCTGCAGCCTACAGGTCAGTTCGTCACAGCAGCAAAAGTGCTGGCCCCGATTCAGCCGGCTGCAGTTCTCTGTATCGGTTTGAATTATCGAAAACACGCGGAAGAGGGAAAGCAGGCAATTCCCGAAAATCCGGTACTGTTTATGAAGACCCCCAGTACTGTTCAGAATCCCGGGGATCCGATTGTGCTTCCCCGACAACTACGCAGCGACATGGTGGACTATGAATGCGAACTGGCAGTCGTGATTGGCAGGGATTGCCTCAATGTCTCGCGGGAGGACGCCTTGAACTATGTGCTGGGATACACCTGCGCTAACGATGTCAGTGCCCGGGACTGGCAGCGCAACGGCGGTGGTGGTCAGTGGTGCCGCGGAAAGACATTCGCCACCTTCTGCCCGCTCGGTCCGGTACTGGTCACCGCTGACGAGATCCCAAATCCAAACGCTCTGAAGATTCGCACGGTTCTGAATGGCAACGTCATGCAGGACTGGAATACCGACGACATGATTTTTGATGTACCAGCGCTGATCGAATTCCTCAGCGCCAGCAATGTTCTGGCGGCCGGAACGGTCATTCTGACGGGAACACCACATGGTGTCGGGTTTGCGCAGACGCCCCCGCTGTTCCTGAAGGCTGGGGACGTGGTGACCATCGATATCGAAGGAATTGGTCAGCTGACAAACCCGGTCATTGAAGAACAGCTTTGAAGTTTCGTTGAGCATCGTATTCACAGGCCGGGCTGCAGAGATGCCGCCCGGTATGTGCCGGCTCGTGTGGTGTACGCTCGGTTGTGACAAATGCAGCTATGGCAGCCCGCACAGTCAGAAGGAGTGCTGACGCGAGGCACAACAGTGACAGCAAATCCAGCACCATGACACAGTGCTTCCGGGAACGTCCACCGGATTTGTATCACCGGGATAGTGCAGGTGCTGATTGCTGCACGGAAGGCTGTGTGTCGGATATGCGACTACTCCGAGCCTTTTGAAGATGGCATAATCCGCCACAGGTCGGTTGCAGCGGCAACTTCTGTGTCTTCGACACTGAACGGCTGGGCCCCGTAGAGCCGAAAAATCAGTGGTCGGTCTGAAAAAGAGGTGGACATCCCTGTCCAGCCGCGTGCCAGTTTTCACCTCCACATGGCTCATCTCCGTATGTGCACGGAGGTTAGGGATCGTCAGCGGTTTTCGCAAACGAACACGGCCCATTGTCATGCAATCCGCTGCAAAATTTCGAAACTCGGAAGCGGCTCGTGCCGAGTCCACGCATTCTGCGCACTTCCTTGCGGGACTGATTGCCGTGCTGTTGTGTGTGGGCGTTCAGATGGTCCACAGTTCCAGTCTCACGTCTCGCCCCAGTGCCCAGGAAACGATTTTCCTCAGTCGACATCTCGTATGGCTGGCTCTGTCCACCTTCGTCGCATGGACTTTGTCGCGTCAAAGTCCAACAAGCATAGCAGCGTGGAGCAGGCCGGCGTTCTGGGGCTATGTGCTGCTGCTCGTGCTTGTTCTCACACCCGGTGTCGGTACTCGGATCAATGGTGCCCAGCGCTGGCTGCGATTTTCCGGCTTGTCATTCCAGCCTTCAGAACTTGGGCGTCTGATTCTGCCCATGCTGGGAGCCTCAAAGGTTCTGCAACTGCGTGCTGAGAATCGCCTTGGGCTGTCCACAATCCCCGAAACTCTGGCACCCTTATGCCTGGTGCTGCCACTGGTTGCGGCTGAGCCGGATCTTGGGGCAACACTGTTTCTGACTCTCGGGTTTCTGCTCGCGCTCTATTTTGCGGGTTGGCCTCTGCGGTACTTTATCGCCTGTGGCTTCGTCATGATTCCGGCTGCCGGCTTTTTGCTGGTACTTCGGCCTTACCAGATGCGTCGAATTACTGGCTTTCTGGATTCATGGAAGGACCTGGCTGCCGCCCCCTGGCAGATTCGCCAGTCACTCATGTCGCTCGGATCCGGTGGACTTGAAGGCACCGGCATCGGAGCCGGCTGGCAAAAACTCAGTTATCTGCCCGAAGCCAATACGGACTTCGTTTTTGCTGTCATCGGGGAGGAGTTGGGATTGCTGGGAACACTCACCGTTTGCTTCGTCTGGATCAGTGTGTATCTGAGCGGCCGAACCGTGCTGAGCCCCTTACCGCGACAGAGTTTTGCCTGGGTCGTCGGCACGACACTATTGACACAACTGGTGATTCAGGCCATGGCCAACATTGCTGTTGTGACGGCACTTGTCCCCCCCAAGGGCGTACCACATCCGTTCATCAGCTATGGGGGAACCAATCTGCTGGTCAGCCTGTCAGCGGTCGGTCTGCTGCTGGGAATGGCGGCCAATCGCCAGCCCGATGACGTCGCTGATCAATCAAACAAATAGCTGACCGATTCGTTGCGATGCACACGGCGGATGGCCTCGCCCAGTAATTCCGCCACGGAAACGCGAGTCAGATTCGGCAGCCGTG
>JALQWE010000230.1:5949-6283 GCA_023258825.1 Planctomycetaceae bacterium
ACTTTCGCCCTTTCGAGCCGTTCAATGGCCGGTCCGCAAAGCACAGCATGCGTTGCTCCAAGGAAAATACGTCGCGCCCCGTGGGCACGGACGACTTCCACTGCACCGCAGATCGAACCTGCTGTTGTAATCATGTCGTCGAAAATCAGTGCCGTCTTGCCCTCAATCGGGCCACCAATCAGGTTTGCCTGACGCGTCTCCAGGGCATTCGCACGTCGCTTATCGACGATGGCCAGCGCCCCGCCGAGGTGCTCTTTATGCTGCAGAGTCCGCTTGATGCTGCCTTCGTCTGGACTGATGATCACCAGTTCGTCGTGAGGAATAGCGAGGGAAG
>JALQWE010000022.1 GCA_023258825.1 Planctomycetaceae bacterium
ATTGACTGTCCGGACCCGAAGAGTCAGCAGCGGACGTTATCAGCGGTTGCAGCGGACGGGATCGAGTTGCGTGTTCGAGCGAGGGTGACTGTGCGCACGAACATTCAGCAGTTGATCGGTGGGGCCACGGAAGAAACGGTGATCGCGCGAGTGGGCCAGGGGATTGTGCAGGCGATTGGATCCACGAAGTCCTACAAGCTTGTCCTCGAGAATCCGGACTACATTTCCAAGACGGTCCTTGAGCAGGGCCTGGAGGCTCAAACGGCCTACGAAATTGTTTCGATTGACATTGACGTGGGCGAGAATATTCGGGCAAAGTTGACGGCTGACCGTGCGGAAGCGGACATGCGAGTCGCGCAGGCCAGTGCTGAGCAGCGGCGTGCCGCCGCGCGGGCTCGTGAGCAGGAGATGGTGGCTCTGATTCAGCAGAACCGAGCCTCAGTGGTGCTCGCGGAATCGCAGGTCCCCAAAGCGGTTGCGGAAGCATTTGGAAATGGAAAGTTGGGTTTACTGGATTTTTACGAATTGAAAAACGTTCAGGCGGACACGCGGATGCGTGAGTCGATCGCTGGCGAGGGATCGACTCGCGCTGGTCGTACGACTGAGGGTTGAAATTCGTGGTGTTGCCGAGGTGAGTTTTCAGGTGTTCTGTTTGGGTTGGTGATCGATTCATCAGAGGTCTGAGGTTGTAAACAGGCGGGCTGTGCTGAGGGCGGATCTGATAGCAGATCTGACTGAGGGGCAGTCCGAATGACCATTGACGTGTGAGCGAGAGCTCTGGGAAATTTCGGAGGGAATCCTCCGAGAAGTAACCGGGATGACAGGGAGCAGCTATGCAGATCAGGCGTTGGGTATTGATGCTGGCGATGATGATCACAGCGAGTGTGTCGGCCAGTGGTGACGAGTGGCAGTCTTTGTTTGACGGGAAGACACTGGAGGGCTGGGACGGCGATCCTCGCGTGTGGAGTGTTGAGGACGGAGTCATTACCGGCCGGACGACAGAAGACGTGAAGCTGGATCGCAACACGTTCCTGATTTACCGTGGTGGTGAAATCGACAATTTTGAGCTCGAGTTGGAATACCGGATTGTGAACGGCAATTCGGGAATTCAGTACCGCAGTTTTGAGTTGAATGACGGTAAGTGGCGGATTGGCGGCTATCAGGCGGACTTTGAAGCCGGCGAGACGTACTCGGGCATTCTGTACGGGGAAGCGTTCCGTGGAATTCTGGCTCAGCGTGGTCAGTCGACGGAATTGGTGCGGAATGACGGGAAGTTTGAAGTGAAGGTGACCGGGAGTGTTGGGGAATCGGCTGCGATTCAGAAGAGCATTCGTCGGGAAGACTGGAACAAGTATCGGGTGGTGGCAAACGGCTTTAACTTCCAGCATTTCATCAATGACCTGAAGACGGTGGACGTGACGGACAACGACGTGAAGGAGCGTCGAGCGGTGGGATTGCTGGCGTTGCAGGCGCACGTTGGTCCGCCGATGACGGTTCAATTCCGCAACATTCGGTTGAAGCGACTGCCGGCGCCGAAGAAGGTGGCGTTGATCGCCGGGCGTCCCAGTCATGGTTACGGAGCGCACGAGCATCGGGCGGGTTGCATGTTGCTGGCGGAGGCTCTGAATGCCTCCGGTTTGGGCATTGAGGCAACTGTTTACACGAATGGCTGGCCGGAAGATGAGTCAGTACTGGATCATGTGGATTCGATTCTGATTTATGCGGATGGTGGCGGTGGTCATCCTTTCAACAGTCATCTGGATCGACTGAAGGAAATTCAGAAGCGTGGCGTTGGGATGGTTTGTATTCACTACGGCGTTGAAGTGCCGAAGGGGCCATCGGGAGAAGCCTTTCTGAGCTGGATCGGCGGTTACTTCGAAACGGACTGGTCCGTGAATCCGCACTGGACCGGCAGTTTCGGGGATTTCCCGGCTCATCCGATTTCTCGGGGTGTGAAGCCGTTTCGTGTGAATGACGAGTGGTATTATCACATGCGATTTGCGGAGGGGGGCGTGAATGTCGTGCCCGTGCTGTCCGAGTTGCCACCGAGTGACACGCTGGTGCGAGCGGACGGAAGTTTGTCTCGTCCAGACGGGCCTCACAGCAACAATGCTGCGGTACGTGCTGCCGTCCTGGAGCGCAAGGAAAAGCAGACGGTTGCGTGGGCTTCGGTTCGTCCGGACGCCGGTCGGGGGTTTGGGTTCACAGGTGGTCATGATCACTGGAACTGGGGTAATCGCGACTTTCGGACGCTGGTGCTGAACGCGATTGCGTGGACCGCGCATGCTCAGGTGCCGGAGACTGGTGTGCAGTCACGTGACTTGTCGGTACAGGACCTGATGGCGAACCAGGATTACGAAGTGCCGGGTGACTTCAATCCAGCGCGGATTCAGGCGATGCTGGACGACTGGACAGCGGCTCGCGCGAAGTGATGAATTGAGTGCAATGACAGAAGCGCCTGGCCTCAATGGGGACAGGCGTTTTTTTTTGCCGGAGACGGACTCAGGATGAGATCCGATGCATGGGTGCGGGTGCTGCCGTGGGTGATGGAGTTCGGATTGTTTGGGGGAGGCGAATCGAGTGAACGGGAACGGGCAGCGTGAGCGTCGCTGGCACTTTGCAGATTTCTCCACGATTGAGGGAGTCGCGTGTCCCTGTGGAACAGCGAGGCGCGCGTTTCGTGAGGTCCCGGAGTTCCCCGGGACTCTGCATCTGACAGAGATTCACGAGGACGCGCAGCGGCATTACCACAGGACATTGACGGAGACGTATGTCATTCTGGAGTGTGGCGAGGACGGGCGACTGGAGTTGGATGGGGAGCTGATTTCTGTGAAGCCTCTGCAGGCGATTGTGATTCCTCCTGGTGTGCGGCATCGTGCCGTCGGTCGCATGAAAGTGTTGATTATTTGTGTGCCGGAATTTGACGTGCGGGATGAATGGTTTGATTGAGGGTACGTCGCGGCGCGGGGGTGAGATTTTAGTTGAGGGAAACTCAGGGCGACAAGTGAGTTGTGCCTGAGAGACGTGTGAGCGGGATGATGGGAAGGATGAGGTTGTGAGAGTGATTGATTTGCGCAGCGATACGGTAACGCGTCCGACGATGGAGATGCGGCGGGTGATGGCGGAGGCCGAGGTTGGTGACGACGTGATGGGCGAGGATCCCACAGTGAATGCGCTCGAAGCGCGGGTTGCGGAGTTATTCGGTCGTGAAGCCGCGGTGGTGGCCTGCTCGGGGACTCAGAGCAACCAGATGGGGGTGCGTGTGCATTGCGTACCGGGTGACGAGTTGCTGATTCATGAGACGGGGCACATCTGCAATTTCGAAGGTGGTGCTCCGGCGGCATTGAGTGGCGTCACTGTGAGGACACTGACAGGCCCCGGTGGATTGCTGGACACGGCAGATCTTGAGGGGCGAGTGCGTGTGAACGACCAGCACTTCTGCCGCACGCGGTTGGTGTGTCTGGAGAACACCACGAATCTCGGTGGTGGCCGTGTTTATCCGCTGGAGGTCATGGAGCGTGTCTACGCGTGGACTCGGGAGCAGGGCTTAAAGTGTCATCTGGATGGTGCGCGGTTGTTCAACGCGATTGTGGCGGGTGGATATTCTGCGAAGGACGTGGGGCGATGTTTTGACACGATCTCGATTTGTTTTTCGAAGGGGTTGGGATGTCCCTTTGGTTCCATCCTGGTGGGTGATGGGGAAGACATCAGGAAAGCGAGACGAATTCGGAAGTTGTTTGGTGGAGGGATGCGGCAGTCGGGGATTATGGCGGCGGCGATGTTGTATTCGCTGGAGCATCATGTGGCACGACTGGCGGAGGATCATGAGCATGCGCGGCGAATCGCGGCGGGATTGCGCCGGTTTGAGGGCATTCTGAATGTGCCGGAAACGGTGGAAACCAACCTGATTTTCTTTGACCTCGCGAAGGAGTGTGGAACGGCGGTTCAGTTTGCCGGGGCGATGCGGGAGGCGGGGATTCTGATCGGTCCGATGGGTGGCCAGCGGGTGCGGATGGTCACTCATCTGGACATTGCGGAGGCGGACGTGGACCGGGTTGTGAGAACGGTGGGCGAGTGTGTGGAGCGAGGATTTCGAGATCGTCCGGTACAGGGCAAGGGGCCTTTTTCACGATAAGTCACAGGCAGAACTGGCAGGATCGCAAGCTGATCCTGCAGAAAATGCTGCAGAAGCTGCGCGGAGGATGGGACGCTGGAAGCTGGGGGGCCTGTGGGGCTGAGTGGAATGGGATGATGGCAGGGGCCTGTCTTTACTGGCTGAGGACAGGCCTGATAGTCTTCTGGGTTGAGAGCCGTCGTTGTCAGGCGACGGCATCGGGTCAACCACGGACGGGAAGCAGCCATGTTGTTTCGAAGAATAGAGCGGGAGAAGCGGATGTCTTCTCTGGCGTTGATGTTGTTGGCACTGCTGGCTGGCTGTGGTGGTCCTGCGCCGGTGGAAACGACGGCAGACGACGAGCTGATGGATGAGCTGCTGAGCGACGGGTCTCCGGTGGATTCCGAGTTGCGGGATGTAGAGTCTGGAGCGGCGGAGCGTCGCGAAACCGGGCGAGGTGCGGGTCGTCGATCGGCAGGCACCAGGGCCGATGGTCGCCGGGGAATGTCAGAGGACGTGTCACGGGTGGCATTGGAGGAGGAGGCGGATTCCGGAGAAGCGGTCAAACGGCCGCGTGGTGAAAAGCTGGAATTACGACTTTCGGCTGGCGACCGCTTTCCTCTGATCAAGACGGTGGAACAGACATTGGTACAGCGTTCGGAAACGCATCCGGCCATGGCGAGGACGCGACTGGAATTGAATCTGGTGATCCTGGTGCAGGAGGTGCTTCCGGAGGCGATTCTGCTGGGGGTGCAGTATTCGCGGGTGAAGTACGAGCACGACATCAGTGGTCGTCGGCTGGAGTTTGATTCGGCGACGCATCAGGGGAATGTGCCGTGGGATGCTGTACCTTATGCCGGGATGGTGGGCAATGGATTTTCGTTCTGGCTGGGCCGAGACAATACGATTCGTGAGTTGGTGGGTTACCGGGAGTTTCTGGAGCGGTGTGTGCAGCAGGTACCGTTGGAGCGTCGGCAGACACTGCTTGCGGAATTGAGCAGTCGATTCGGCGACGACGGTGTCGCGAACTTCGTGGATGACTCGATTGGGTTGCTGCCGTACGACAGCAGTGTGGATGCGGACGCGGCGTCGATGGTGATGCCGGGAGATGTCTGGACGCGCGAGCGACGGCTGATGCAGCCGGTTCCGGTGTATCTGACGTCGACATATCGTTTGACGGACATCAGTCCCGCGACGGCGGAGATTGAGATTACGGGGCGGATCGCATCCGGCGAAGTGGTCAATTCGGAGGGGGTGGGACGGGTACGAATTTCCGGTGGTCGCAGTATGGGCCAGTGCATTGTGGATCGCGTCTCGGGACTACCGGTGGATGTTCGACTGAATCGGGTGATGACGATACAGATTCAGACTGAAGAGGGGCACGAGGTGACTCAGGAGAAGGAAATTCTCACAACGATTCGAGCGTTCCCGGAGATTCGGGAGTCTGGAGTCAGGGAGCGTACGGATCTCGGAGTGCGTCAGACGTCCTCGCGGCGTGGCGCGGGTGAAACGCGTCAGCGGGCGGTTCAGGCCACCTATCCAGGGCAATAGTTTGAGGGGACCGGAGCTGAGTGCTCCGCATTGAGTCTGTGGGGCGTGTTGTGGAACAGGGGTGGAGCAGTATGGGACAGCGAATCGGTCGTCGTCGGGGGCTGGCGAGACTTGCAGCGGCAGGTTCGTCGATTGTGTGGCCGGTGACGTTTGGAGGAATTCGCGCTGCGGAAAGTCGCTGGAAAGTTGAGCGGCCGGGAATTGGAGCGATAGGTCTGCGGTATCAGGGTTCGGTGATAGCGGAGAAGGCATCGCAGTACGGGAATCTTGTGGCCTTATGTGACGTGGACCGGCACGTGCGTGAGCAGGCGCGGGCGGCGTTCGGCAGTACGGCGGCGATTTTTGAAGACTATCGGGAGATGTTGCAGCAGAAGTCGGTGGACGTGGTGCTGATTGGGACACCGGATCACTGGCATGCAAAGATGCTGATGGATGCCTGCCGATCGGGGCGGGACGTGTATTGTGAGAAGCCACTGACGTTGACTGTGGCGGAGGGACAGAGGGTTCGGGATGTTGTGCAGTCGACCGGTCAGATTGTGCAGATTGGTTCGTGGCAGCGGAGTGACCACCGATTTCGCCTGGCGGTGGAGTTGGTTCGGGCCGGGCGTATTGGTCGATTGCAGACAGTGGAAGTGATTCTGGGCCGGAATGAGGTTGGGGGGCCATTTGCCGGGACCGCTGTGCCGAAGCACATCAATTGGGACCTGTGGCAGGGGCAGACTCCGGACGTGCCGTATCTTCCGGAGCGAATGCACTATACGTTTCGGTGGTGGCAGGAGTATTCCGGCGGTCAGATGACGGACTGGGGAGCGCATCATGTGGACATAGCGCAGTGGGCGATAGATGCCCTGCCGATTGAGTTTTCCGGAACGGGACGATTTCCTCAGACTGAAAATGGTTACAATGTGCCTGTGGAATTCAGTGCTGTGGTTCGATTTGCGAATGACGTGGTGCTGACGATCAGTGACACGGGGCGGAATGGAATTCTGTTCAGCGGTACGGAGGGGCGTCTTTTTGTGAATCGCGGCACGATTTCCGGCGGGCCGGTTGAGGCGTTGTCACTGAATCCTCTGCCACGTGAGCAGTTTGTGCTGTACGGCTCTGACAATCTCAGTCGTCCCGAGCGATCGGGGAAGCTGGATGCGATCGTGAATCACATGGGGAATTTCTTTGATTGTGTGGAAGGGCGTAAGACGCCGTTGTCGGACGTCGCCAGTCAGCATCGCAGTATCAGCACGTGTCACCTTGCGAACATTGCAATTCGTCTTGGACGAACGCTGAAGTGGGATCCGGTGCTGGAGCGATTTCCTGAGGATGCGGAAGCGAACGGCTACCTGAGCCGACCTCAGCGTGCGGGGTTTGAAGTGGTCTGACAGAAACTTACGAGTATTGGGATTTCCGGGATTGGTTGATGGTTGATCAGCCGACCAGTAACGAGCAGATGGACGGGAAGCATTCATGGCATCGGGGACAAAACCAGCATCATCATACACTGGTGAGGACATTGAAGTACTGGAGGGTCTGGAACCGGTGCGTCGTCGTCCGTCGATGTACATCGGGGGAGTGGATTCGCGGGGACTGCATCACCTGCTGTGGGAGATTGTGGACAATTCGGTGGATGAGTTTCTTGCGCGGGAATGTGATCGGATTACGGTCACTCTGCACAAGGATGGAGCCTGCTGTACGATTCAGGACAATGGTCGCGGGATACCCGTGGACAAGCATCCTCGAGTGAAGAAATCGACGCTGGAGGTGATTTTGACCACGCTCCATGCGGGGGGGAAGTTCAGCGACAAGAACTATTCGCGCAGTGGCGGGTTGCACGGCGTGGGATCCTCTGTGGTGAATGCGCTGTCCTCGGAAATGGTAGCGACGGTTCATCGGGATGGCTTTGAATGGCGTCAGCGATTTCGTCGCGGGGTGCCGCTGGGGCCGGTAGAGAAGGTCCGTCCTTTTCGAGGTCGCGGCACGACCATTCACTTTCGGCCGGACGACGAGATCTTCCGGAGGACTCAGTTCAACGCGGACACGATACGTCAGCATCTGGAAGACATTTCGTACATTCACGGCGGGTTGACGATCATCTTTCATGATGAGCAGAAAGGTGAGACGTACGAATTGCATCATCCGGAGGGAGTGCTGGCGTATATTGAAAAGGTGACCACGGACACGGGCCGGAAGCCGGCGCACGAGCAGGTGTTTTCGGTATCGCGGGACGACCGCGACGCCAAAGTTGAGGTGGTGCTGCGCTGGACGGATTCGACGGAAGAGACCATTCGCAGTTACGTGAACGGCATACGGACACATGCTGGCGGGACTCATGAAAACGGACTGAAATCCGGGCTGGTCAAAGCGATCCGCAACTACATGGATGTGCATGATTTCAAAGCGCGTGGCGTCACGATTACGTCGGACGATATTCGGGAGGGAATTGTCTGTGTTCTGAGTGTGTTTATTGGTGACCCGATGTTTCAGGGGCAGACGAAGGATCGTCTGAACAATCCTGAAACCAGTTCTGCCGTGGACGGGGTGGTACGACCGGCGCTGGAAAACTGGCTGAACGCCAATCCGTCGCTGGCTGACGCCATTCTGGGGCGGATGGTCCTGGCAGCGCGGGCAAGGCAGGCCAGCCGGGAGGCGGTCTCTGAAGTGAGGCGAAAAACCGTCGGCGTACGGAAGACGAATCTCCCGGGCAAGCTGGTGGATTGCCAGTCGAAGAATGCGGATGAGACGGAATTGTTCATCGTCGAAGGAGACTCGGCCGGTGGCACGGCGGTGATGGGGCGTCAGGCGGCGACACAGGCGGTGCTTCCTTTGCGCGGGAAGATTCTGAACACGGAAGCCATGTCCATGTCGAAGATCATGGACAGCAACGAGATTCGGGACATTGTTGAGACGCTGGGTACCGGAATTGGCAGCAATTTCGATGTGCGGCACCTGCGTTATGCGCGGATTATTCTGCTGATGGATGCTGACAGTGACGGCTATCACATTTCGACTTTGCTGCTGACCTTTTTCTTCAGACACATGCCGGAATTGATTCGGCAGGGACGATTGTTCATTGCCCAGCCGCCTCTGTATCGGATTGAGATCGGCAAGGAGGTCCGGTACGCGCGGAACGATGTGGAAAAGGAAGAGATGCTGTCTGCGTTACCAGCCAACCGTACGGCCACGGTGCTGCGGTTCAAGGGGCTGGGGGAAATGAATGCGGCGCAGCTGCGTGATACGACACTGAATCCGCAGGCGCGAGTGCTGTTGCGGGTGAATATTGAGAGTCAGCTGGAAGCGGACAAGACATTTCATCAGTTGCTGGGGAAGGACGCCAGTGAGCGTTATCGCATCATCATGGACGACGCCAGCTTCGCGGATGACCTTGATCTGTGATTCCTGCCCAGCCTGCGGTTGACTCATGAATTCCGGCTGGTGGCAGGAAAGGGCTGCAGAGAGGCTCCGCGCGGGACAGGCCGGGACAAATCTGATAGGATTCGGGCAGGAGAAGCTTGACTGGATGGCAGTTGCTTCCGGCTCAGAAAAGATCGTGGATTTGTTCAGGTGGACTATGGTCGTCCGGATACTATGTGCGCTATGCGTTTGTGGGGTGATGTCTATTCTTCAGGCTGGAGACTGGCCATCGTGGCGGGGGCCGAACCGGGATGACATTTCACTGGAAACGGGGCTGTTGAAGAAGTGGCCTGAAGAGGGGCCAAAGAAGCTGTGGGACAGTCAGGATGCGGGGCTTGGCTATTCGGGTTTTGCGATTGTGGGCAAGACCCTTTACACGATGGGTTCTGATGGCACATCCGAGACATCCAGTGATTTTCTGATTGCTCTTGATGCAGAGACCGGAAAAAAGCTGTGGCAGACTCGGTTGGGGCAATATCTTGAGAATGGCTGGGGCGGTGGACCGCGAGGACCACCGACTGTTTCGCCGGCCGGCGATCTGGTGGTAGCGATGGGGGCTCGTGGTGACGTTGTCTGTGTGTCGACGACTGACGGGCGTGAGGTTTGGCGAACAGCGTTGCTGCAGACAGATCCAGATGATCCCAAAAACCTCGGCGGTCAGTTGCCAAGTTGGGGGTATTGTGAATCGCCGCTGATTGATGGAGACCGAGTGCTGGTGACACCGGGGGGATCGCTGGGCACGGTTGCCTGTTTTCAGCTGCAGACCGGAGAGAAACTCTGGCAGTCAGGAGAGATCACTGAGCTGGCACATTACTCGTCGATCATAGCGGTGGATCATCATAGCAAGCGACAGTACATCCAGTTGACGGCGTCAAAGCTGTTTGGGCTGGACGAATCCGGAAAGTTGTTGTGGCAGACCGATTTTGGTGGCCGAGTGGCAGTGATTCCCACGCCGATTTACCGGGACGGTTTTGTGTACGTGACAGCGGGATATGGGGCAGGCTGTATGCTGGTCAACGTGACGGCAGACAATCGTGTCGAGAAGATCTATGACAACAAGATCATGAAGAATCATCATGGCGGCGTGCTGTTGGTGGGCGATTACCTTTACGGGCACAGTGATTCGACCGGGATCATCTGTCAGAATCTGATGACGGGTGAGAAGGTGTGGTCGGACGAGAAGCGTGATCAGAGCAAGGGAGCGGTCGCGTTTGCGGATGGCATGCTGTACTGTCTGTCAGAGGACAAGGGAGAATGTTTTCTGGTGGAAGCCACGCCGGAGGGTTATCGTGAGGTGAGTCGGTTTACGATGGCGCCTCAAACGCAGCAACGCAATCCACAAGGCCGAGTGTGGACTCACCCGGTCATCTGTAATGGGAAACTCTACCTAAGAGATCAGGAAATCATCTGCTGCTACGATATTCACCAGTAAGGCACATTTGAATGTGTCCTGTGGTGTGATATGCAGAGAAAAGACCAGGCGATTGCCTGGTCTTTTGCTGCGCTGTCGAGGGATGTGGAAATGATGGCCGGAAGCCCGTGTTGATGTTGCCGCGATGGTGGGCGGCTATCGCGGGCGATTATGATGTCCCTGCTGCGGCATGTGTTGAATGCTGACCTGAGCGGGACCTGAATGGCCGTCCTGGTGTGGAGTTCCGTTTTGCAGGATGAGTCGGAAAAAGAGTGGGCATCGGGCCGAAAGTTGTGATTTGGTGACAGCAGTGGGACTGCCTGTCGTGTTGGGTGTGGCGAAATCCGATGCCGGAATATGGGCCTGAGCTGAGGTTTGGCCGGGGGGAAGAGCAGATGTGGTGTGGTCGAGTGGCAAGCCTGTTGGTGACCGTGATCGTGGGATCAGGTCTGGTACCCGAGTTGGGCTACTGCGGTTCCGATGAGCCTGAGGGAGCGTCGTCATCGGCCTATTTTGAGACGCATGTGCGTCCGATTCTGGTTCAGCGATGTTATTCGTGCCATTCGGAGCAATCCGGCAAGCGTGAGGGGGGATTATTTCTGGATGCGGCGGAGGCATGGCTTGAGGGTGGCGAGCGTGGGGCGGCGGTAATTCCGGGGGACGCGGACGGGAGTCTGATGATCCGGGCCGTACGTTACACGGACGCGGACTTCAGCATGCCGCCGACCGAAAAGCTGGCTGATGAGCAGATTGCGGTGCTGGAAGAGTGGGTTCGGATGGGAGCACCGGCTCCTGCGGGGCGTTATGCAGCACCGTTGGCAGCGCCTTCGGATCCTGTCGCGGGTCGTGATCACTGGGCCATGCGTCCGTTAGCGGCAGGTGATGTTCCAGCGGTTAAGGACTCAGGCTGGCCGCGCGGCACAATTGATCGGTATCTGCTGGCGGCGCTGGAGGAACAGCAGCTGCATCCCGGGGCAGATGCGAGCCCGGAGGTTCTGCTTCGTCGTGTTTGTTTTCAGTTAACGGGTCTTCCGGCGACTGAGGAGCAGCGGCAGCGATTTCTTGCGGACCCTTCGGCGGAAGGGTTTGCGCGACTGGTTGACGAATTGCTGGGATCGGCTGAGTTTGGGCGGCGCTGGGGACGTCATTGGCTGGATCTTGCGCGATATGCGGATTCGAACGGACTGGACGAGAACTTTTTGTTTCGGGAAGCGTGGCGTTATCGCAACTGGGTGATTGACGCAGTGAATGCAGACATGCCATTCGACAGGTTTCTGCTGGAGCAGCTGGCCGGGGATTTGCTTCCATTTGAGACCACAGCGCAGCGGGATCGTCAGCGGATTGCCGCGGGTTTTCTGGTGATAGGCCCGAAGGTCCTGTTGGGGGTGAATCCGGACAAGCAGCGGATGGACGTTGCGGATGAGCAACTGGAGACAATTGGCCGAGTTGTTCTGGCGCAGACGCTGGGCTGTGCAAGGTGCCATGACCACAAGTTTGACCCGATTCCGACGTCGGACTATTACGCCATGGCCGGCATTCTGACATCCACGGTGGTGATGCAGCAGAGATATATGCTGGGTGAGCAGCGCGTCATGGAGCGACTGGTGGGGCTTGGTGACCAGGGAGAGGAATTGAACGCGGCATACGAGAAGTATTGGCGCGAGCGAGCGGGTCTGAAGCAGGAGCTGGACAGTGCGAAGGAGGCGTTGGAGCTGTTGAAAGGGACGGATGCTGCGGGGTTGGCACAGAAGATTCGGGATGATGCAGAGTCCTTTGCAGCGGGTGCGATTGGGGATCAGGGGACGCAGGCCGAAAAGGTGGCTGCGCAGGAGATGTTTGTCGCCGGGTTGAGGGAGCGTTACGAGAAGCCACCGGCAATTCCACCTCGCGCGATGATACCGGCGGATGGGGAGCAGATCCGGGACGAGTCAATCCGGCGAGCTGGACGCTTTGATGATCCGGCGGAGATTGTCCCGCGTGGGTTTCTGCGAGTACTGCAGGACGGAGAGACTCAGACCATGACGCCTGCGGAGAGTGGTCGCAGGGCGTTGGCGACGTGGTTGACGGATCCGGCAGGACGAGCGGGGATGCTGACGGCACGGGTTCAGGCGAATCGCATCTGGCATCACCTGATGGGAAGCGGGCTGGTGCGAACGGTCGACAATTTCGGTCGGACGGGCGAGCAGCCTTCGCATCCCGAATTGCTGGACTACCTGGCTGGAAGATTGATTTCGAGTGGGTGGTCGAGGAAGGCACTGATTCGTGAGATTGTACTGAGTCGCGCGTTCGGGTTGAGCAGCGGCATGATTCCGGAATGTCGCAACGTCGATCCGGAGAATCGTCTGTACTGGCGAGCGAATCGTCGGCGACTGGATCCGGAGTCACTGCGTGACGCGATGCTGACAGCGGCCGGCACACTCGACCTGCAGCCGATGGAGTCGACGGTGTCCTATCTGGGTGATCAGGCGACGGCTGTGGGGAGTAATCCGGTCAGGCGACGGACGGATTATCAGTGTCGCAGTATTTACCTGCCTGTGATCAGAAATGATCTGCCTGAATTGTTTGATGTCTTTGACTTTGCGAATCCGCATACGGCGACTGGTGCAAGGCCTCAGACGAATGTGCCGACACAGAGCCTTTACCTGTTGAACGATCCGATGGTCATGGCGGCGGCGGAAGCGACGGCAAAACGCATGCTGGCAGAGACGGGAGAATGTTCGCTGGAAACTCGGATCGATCATCTTTTTCGATTGATCACCGGAGGTCATCCGGGGGAGAATGAGCGGCGGTTGATCGTGGATTATCTGAGGGCGATGGCCCGTATTGACACTCCGGAAGATCCGTCGAATGTGACACTGTCCATGTGGGCTCGTGGCTGTCAGGCGATTTTCGCATCCAGTCGTTTTCAATATCTCGACTGACAGGTTTTCAGTTTTCAGTTGTCGGTTGTCGGTTTGAGATAGCGGTGTGTGATGACACGGATTAAGGGAGCGAGCAATGACACGCTGTAATCGCTTTGGGATAGCGTTGACTCGGCGAGCGATGCTGCGTCAGAGTGGTTGCGGCCTTGCCGGTCTGGGTTTGGCTGCGATGTCTGCCGGTGCTGCGAATGGGAAGGAATGGAGGCTTCCACATCGGGCGCCAACGGCGAAACGGGTGATTTTCCTGTTCATGTGGGGCGGCCCAAGTCATGTGGATTTGTTTGATCCCAAGCCGTTGCTCAGCACGTATGGTGGGCAGTCGGTCCCGGCATCTGTCTGGAAGCAGGGAAATCCACCGGGCGGTGTCCTGCTGGGGTCACCATTTCGATTCAGTCGTCATGGTGACAGCGGTCAGCAGATAAGTGAACTGTTTCCGCACCTTGCAGGGCATGCGGATCGACTGTGTATTGTGCGTTCCATGCACACGGACGGGTCGGCACACGGCGAGGCGTTGCTGAATCTGCACACAGGCAGTTCCAATCTGGTTCGTCCGAGTGTTGGTGCCTGGGTGAGTTACGGGTTGGGGAGTGAGAGTGACAATCTGCCGGCATTCATGACGATTTCTCCACCGAGAGGGCATGGTGGCGTCCAGAATTACGGGTCTGCATTTCTTCCTGCGCGACATCAGGGGATGGCGATCGGTGCGGCGGAGATTCCCGTGCAGAAAGCGAAGATCTCCAACATCAGCAATGCTCAGCTGAGTCGTGAAACGCAGCGAGGACAGCTGGATCTGATTCAGGCGTTGAATGCAGAGCATTTGCGAGCTGCGGATGGAGATCAGGGGATTGAGGGACTGATTTCCAGTTATGAGCTGGCGTTTCGGATGCAGTCCACCATTCCTCAGATTATGGGGCTGGAGGATGAGACGGCTGAGACTCTGAAGTTGTACGGGGTTGATGAAGAACCGGTGAACAATTTTGCGAGGCAGTGTCTGCTGGCGAGGAAGTTTGCTGAACAAGGTGTGCGTTACATTCAGGTTTCAACGGATTACACGTGGGATCACCACACCGGAAACAATACCGGGCTGATCCGGGAATGTGCGCAGGTGGATCGACCGATTGCGGGGCTGTTGACAGATCTGGAGCAACGTGGCCTGCTGGACGACACGCTGGTGATCTGGGGATCGGAATTCGGCAGGACTCCAACGGTTGAGAACGGCGACGGGCGCAATCATCATCCTCAGGCGTTCAGTATCTGGATGGCTGGTGGAGGCGTTCGAGGTGGTTTGACGTATGGGGCCACGGATGACTTCGGATTTCATCCGGTGGAGAACAGTTTGCACATGCATGACCTGCATGCCACGCTGTTGTATGCCCTGGGACTGGACCACAAGCGACTGACCTATCGGTATGCAGGCCGTGATTTCCGATTAACGGATGTTCATGGAAATGTGGCCGAGGAATTATTTGTGTGAGTTGTTTGTTGACGTTGTTTGACAGAACGTTGACTCTGGGCGACGCGGGGCATCGGGTGATGTTTGCGTGGCGTGTTTGAGTGCTGGTGCGGGCAGCGTTGCCTGTGTTGACGGTGGGATGCTGCGCGGCTTGAAGGTGAAGACTGGCGTTCAGGAGCATTTATGAATTTTCGACTGCTGCTGCTTTGCGGGCTGATTTGGGGATACGCCCACACCTGTCTGGCCGAACAGCCCACGGTGGCTCCGTCGGAACGTGGTGCGCGACCGAATATTCTGTTTATCGCGGTGGATGATCTGAATCACTGGGTGCGGCATCTGGGAAGGAATTCGCAGGCGAAGACTCCGCATCTGGATCGTCTGGCAGCGATGGGCGTGACATTTTCCAACGCGCATTGTGCGGCTCCTGTCTGCAATCCATCACGTGCGGCCGTCTTGTCGGGGCTTCGGCCGGGTTCATCGGGCGTCTACGACAACAACATTCCATTTGTGCGGGGTGTCAATGCGGGGCAGTCTCTGGTCACTCAGTTTCGCCAGGCCGGCTATGAGACTCTGGGCATGGGGAAAATCTGGCACGGTGGACTTGGATTTGAATCGCAGTGGACAGCGACGGGCGGCCGGGAACCGGAAAAAAAGGTTTCTGCAGAGTTGCTGGACAATCGCAGTATCAAGGGGATTCAGTTTGGAGTGTTGAAAGGCGGCGATGAGCTTGTCCCCGACACGGCGATTGCGGACTATGGAATTTCGGAGTTGCAGAAACATCATGGGGCGCCATTCTTTCTGGCGCTGGGCTTTCACAAGCCGCACATGCCCTGGAATGTCCCTCAGAAGTATTTTGATCAGTTCCCACTGGAGCAGATTGAGTTGCCTCCGCTTCAGGAAGACGATCTGGCTGACATCCCCGCGGCGGGCCTGCGCATGGCAAAGCCAGAGGGGGATCATGCAGACATCGTGCAGTCCGGACGCTGGAAGGAAGCGATTCAGGCGTATCTCGCATCCATCAGCTACCTCGATGGTCAGGTTGGTCGAGTTCTGCAGGCCCTGGAGGACTCTGAACACCGGGACAATACGATCATCTGTCTTTGGGGGGACCATGGCTGGCATCTGGGAGAAAAACAGCACTGGCGGAAGTTTGCGTTGTGGGAAGAGGCCACGCGTGCGCCGCTGATCTGGGTGGCCCCGGGCGTGACGAAGGACGGTAGTGTCTGCCAGCGTCCCGTGGATTTCATGTCGATCTATCCAACGCTGTGTGAACTGGCGGGGATACCGGTACCGTCTCATGTGGAGGGCCGAAGTCTGACTTCGCTGCTGCGTGATCCGGGAGCTGATTGGGATGATGTGGCGGTGACGACATTTGGCCAGAACAATCATGCGGTCCGAAGTGATCGATGGCGTTACATTCGTTATGCGGACGGTAGTCAGGAGTTATACGATCACCAGAATGACCCCTATGAATGGACGAATCTGGCGACCCGCGAGGAGTTTTCAGGTCAGTGCGCGGAACTGGCAAAACGATTGCCTGTAAAAAACGCTGAACCGGCAAAAGGTACGGATCCTCCTGCAAATTCGAACAGGAAATCGCCTCGTAAGCGAAGGAACGCGCAGGTGGAATCCCGACCGACTGCCGAGATGCGGAACCAGTCCGCCGTTGGTCGAGCGGGATTGACAACGACTCAACCGGTGGTGCTGCAGACAGAAGCCGGAATCGAGCGTCCGAACATTGTCTGGTTGATTGTCGAGGACATGTCGGCTGATTTTTCATGTTATGGTCAGCAGGATATCCGAACACCGCATGTGGATCAGCTGGCGACTGAGGGAGTGCGGTTTTCCCGAGCCTTTGTCACAGCACCCATCTGCAGCATTTCGCGATCGGCATTGATTACAGGGCGTTACCAGACAAGCATTGGCGGTCAGAACCACAGGTCGAGTGTACCGGGGCACGAGATTCAACTGCCTGCCCCGGTGCAGCCGGTTCCGGCGATGATGCGGCAGGCTGGTTACCACACCAACAATCTGACAGTGGATGCCTTTCTGCGATCGGATGACCAGATCACTCGGAACCCGGCTGTCACTGTCGCCAAGACGGATTACAACTTCGAGTGGGACTCTGATGCCACGTACGACGGGACGCACTGGCGTCGGCGGGAAACGGGGAAGCCCTTCTTTGTGCAGGTACAACTGTCCGGTGGAAAATTGCGAGGTCAGGGGAATCGTCCCCAATGGCCCGCGCGGGCTCTGCAGGAACTGGGCAGCGTCACTTCCATGGATCAGGTGCATTTGCCTGCCTGGCTGCCGGATGATCCAATCATGCGCGAGGACTGGGCGCAGTACCTGGACGCAGTGCGTTACACGGATTTTGAATTGGGGAGGATTATTCAGCGGCTGAAAGAAGCGGGAGAATGGGAACGAACTGTGTTGTTCTTTATGACGGATCATGGAATCAGTCATGTTCGATGCAAGCAGTTTCTCTATGACGGCGGCATTCATGTTCCTTTGATTGTGCGGGGCCCTGGTATTCCGCCGGGCGTTGTGCGAGAGGACGTCGTGGAGCACATAGATCTGGCGGCCACGACACTGGGGCTGGCCGGAGTCCGAAGGCCGGAGTGGATGTTTGCTCAGGATATCCTGTCGGAGGGATATGAGCCCAGAAAGTATGTCTATGCGGCGCGGGATCGTGCGGATGAAACTGTGGACCTGATTCGCAGCGTCCGTGACACTCGCTGGAAGTATATCTGGAATGGGTTTCCCACGCGGCCATATCTGCAGCCCAATCAATACAAGGACAGCAAACCGATCCTGCAGGCCATGCGTCGTCTTTCTGCTGCGGGACAACTCACCCCTGAACAGTCGTTGATCATGGCAGAGACGCGCCCGGTGGAAGAGTTGTACGATCTGGAATCGGACCCTAATGAGTTTCGGAATCTGGCGGGAGATCCTGCGTGGTCAGGCCAACTGCGGCAGATGCGTGAAGCACTGCGGGAATGGCAGCGGACAACCGGTGATCCATCCACCCCGGAAACGGAGGCCGTTTACCGTGCGGAGGTGCTGCAGTCCCATTCTGAGGGCGGTCGGAACACAGAGACGGCCGTTTATCACGACAATGTGGAGCTCATGCTGCGCTGGATGAAGGAACGCCCTGCCCTGCCGGGTCCACCAACGGACTGACAGGTCGACTGAATTCGCTGACCTCGGCTGATTCCAAGGCAGCGAGTTTCAGGAGATTGGTGCTGGGGGCGTGGCATGCCGGGGGGGCGCAGAATGCTTCAGAAGTCGTCGTCGTCGTGCATCGCCACAGTTTGCCAGGGATCGAATGGGTCAGTGAAGGCTTGCCAT
>JALQWE010000231.1 GCA_023258825.1 Planctomycetaceae bacterium
CAAGGATGGCTTTCGTCCGCGACGTCACGGCCGCTTGCAGCCGCTCAGGATCCGGGACTGGTCTGCCAGGCTCAGTATCCACCAACACCGGCATCCCACCGCACGTCAGCACGTTCACCAGGTTCGCTTTGAAGTCGTAGGCGCACATCACGACCTCATCACCCGGACCAACTCCCGCCGCACGCAACGCAAGTTCCACCGCCGCCGTGCCACTGCAGCACAACACACTCTGCGAAACGCCATGATAAGACTGCAATTCCGACCGCAGGGCGTCACAATGCGGACCGTGGTAACGCCCCCACGATCCGTCGTTCAACAGACCCAGAAGGACATCACGCAGTTGCTCATCGGCAGGAGGCCACACTGAGGGAATGTCAGGTCTGTCCCAAACCATCGACCAATCTCTCCCTCACAGCCCCGCCACAAGGCCGGATTTCCACCGGGCTCATTTCCTCCGGAATGCACGCGTCAACAGGCACGACGCGTCACTCACTCAGGTCTTGCCCCCACCGCAGTCAGCCCCCGCTGACGCCGCCGGCGCTGACACCCTCACCTGAATCTCCACGCCCTCCACACGCACCTCGTAACAGGCCGAACGAATACCACTCTTCGAATTGTCCAGCCACGTCCCGTCCACCAGACTGAATCGCCACGCATGCCACGGACAACTGACCGCGTCGCCCTCGACATACCCGTCCGCAAGCGACGCTCCCATGTGGGGACAAAAGTCGTTGATGGCGAGGTATCGCCCCTGCGACAGAAAGACCCCGACCATTGTGCCACCCACCGCAAATGAGCGCCCCTGGCCCTCCGGTATGTCGCCGACTTTTGCTACGGTCCTGAATTCCGACATTTTTCACGCACCCGATTCTGCACCCAACAACCAACACTGTCTTCTTCGTCGAACAATGTCACCGGTCTCAGTCCAGAAACAAAGGCCGGCAATCCCCGCGGTCAACGTGAAGCGTCAAAATCCACCAGTCAACTTCTCCGGTCCACGGTCACACCATCGCGTGGCACTTGTCTGACCGAGCACGCAGGACCACCGCAAATCAGGGCGCGACCGGGAAGGGCAGGGCACACTTCCCGGAAATCACACCCGACTTACAGCCAGCCCCAGTCAACACGCCGCTCAATTCACCAGCTCGGCGTTCCCCTGCGAATCCCCGGTTCCCTCCAGAATCTCCACCGATAACGGTTCCGTTCGCTGCCTGCGATCAATCATCACCGTCACCACATGACGCCCCGCCGCGAGCGTTGTCGAAAACTCTGCTTCCGCCGGCATCGGAATCCCGTCAATGCGAATCTCCAGGCCAGCGACCGAATTCACCCGGAACGCAATCGTTCCCGGAGTCGTCACGTTGATCTGTGACTGAGCAAATCCAACCTGCTGCTCCCGTACATTCAGCACCGGAATCTCGTCCAGCGGCAGTCCACCAGACACAACACTGTATTCCGGCGTAAACGTGAAGGCCGGATCATTGGCCGCCACCTTACTGAAACTGGTCCGGTTGATCTGACGCAGGCCCTCCTGAGTCGGCTGCAGCACCTGCCAGGAACGCAGCAAACGAGCCCGCGACAGGGTGTACTCTGGTGTCCGCCCCAGCTCCGAAAGGAATCTCACCAGCGACGCAATCTCGTTGTCCGTTAACGCGTCAACCAGTCCTTCCGGCATCAACGAAACTCCCTGTCCGACTTCTTCAATCTGATCCGCCGGCACCGTCACCACCTTGTTCTCCGCGGTCCTCAACGTAATCGCCTTATCCGAGCGCTGAATCTGCACGCCCGCCACCACCTGACCTTCCACCGTGGCTACAACGGTCGTGTGATAGTTCTCTTTCACTTTTGCATTCGGATTCAATAGTGACTCCAGCAGGTAGTCCGGCTGAGCACTCGCGCCCAGACTGATCATGTCCGGCCCCACCAGGCCACCAGCCGCTCCAATCGCATGGCACTTCAAACATCCCAGTGACTCCGTGCGGAAGATCTTTTCACCATCCGCAGCACTGGCACTCGTAGTAACCAGCTTCAGCAAGGCCTGCTTCTGTTCGTCGGTCAGGGATTTGCGACTGCTGATTTTTCCGGCCGTTCGAATTGCCGCTTCCAGCGCCGCATCCGTCCGACCGCTTTCCCGCAAGGCCCGCAGCACTTCCAGAGCCACGTCGTTCCGCAACTCCAGACCCGTCAACGCTGATGTCAGTAACTGCGGCCCATTACGATCGCTCAACAGAGTTCTGACAGACATCGCCGCATACACCGGTTCCGTCGTCTCCGCCAGCAACTTCGCCACAATCGGTGCCGATTCCACCGGCCGTACAGACGCCAGCCACGCAAGCGCAATCGCCCGCAATTCCACCACCGTTCCCGCGTCGCCGGCCACTGCCTGCAGACGGTCGAGCAGGCCCTTATCCCGGCCCTGAATCACACCTGCCAGAGCAGCCGAAAGATCCGCTCGATCAGCCGATTTGTCTCCCAACAGGGCTTCCAGCCGGCCTCGCAGCGCCGTCACGTTCCACTGGCCGACAGCCTGCAACGCCGCTCGACGAAGCACCGGGTCGTCCGATCCCAGCAAGCCTCCCAACTGGTCCGCATTGACTTCCGGAACCAGTTTCCTCGTCGCCGTCACCGTCAGAATGGACTGCAAGGTCGCCGCATCGTTCGCCGTGATAGCTCCCGATAACAAACGCCCCATCTGAGCAGCATCGGCCGCGGCCCCAATCAGCTGCACCAGCCGAGCACGCTTCTCCGGCGTCACTCCCGCACCATACAAATCCTTCAACAACAGCTCGACCGGTGCTCCCGTGCCGATCGCAGAAAAGGCAAATGCCACCTGCTCTGCGTCGCTGGAAAAGTTCATGTCACCCTTCTCAAAGGCCGGACGCCAACGACTCGCCAACTCTTTTGTCGTCAGCCACATCGCATAATCCAGATTGCTGTCCATCGGCTGCCGCAAGGGCAGCAAGGCCGTCTCAATCAGTCGAGGATCCTCGTACGCAGCCACCGTCGCCGCTGTTGCAGGAACATTGTCACCAGGAAAGGCACTGCCATCCGCAATCTGACGCTCCGAATCCTGCAGCGGTGAAAATGACAAGGCCCGCACCGCCTCCAGTCGCACCCGCGGGTGTGCATCCTGGACCGCCACAGTCAACAACTCACGCGAATCCGGAATCAGATACTTCCAGTGACTCAACACACGCACCGCCGCAGCACGCAATCGCCCGTCGGCACTCTTCAGTAACGTCTTCAACAGCTCAGGCTGTACAGACTGCGCTGTCTGATAACACCACAGCGCTTCCAGCTGCACCAGCTCTCGCTCTTCCGCCGACAACTGCACAGTTTGCAACCAGGTCGTCAGCTCACTGGCAATCCCCGGTCCTCGCTGACGCAGAATCTGCTTTGCCGATTGTCGCTCCACACCATCAACCGACCGCAAGGCCTCAAACAGCTCCGTATTGGTTCGCGTTGAAACCGCTCGGTACTCACGTTTCGGAGCCCCCTTCCAGGTCACTCGCCAGATACGTCCATGAGTCCGGTCGCGTCGCTCGTCTCTGAAGTCCACTTCGCCATGCTGAATGATCGGGTTGTACCAGTCCGCCACGTAAATCGCCCCGTCCGGCCCCACCTTCACGTCAATCGGGCGGAAGGCCACATGGTCCGACCAGATCACTTCCTGCTGCTCACGCGATACATACCCCGAGCCCTCTTCCGTCAACACAAAACGCACCACTCGATGCCCCCGAAAGTCATTCGTAATGGCATTGCCCTGCCAGTCCGGTGGCAACATCGGTGTCTCAACCAGCTCCAGTCCGCAATGCTTGGGACTGCCCGGGTTCAATCCCCGCACCAGTCGCTCGGCATCCGCAGCCGTGAAGTAATACCCCCCAGGGATCACGTAGTTGATCCCCTCGCCTCCTGCCCCGTCCGTCGCAAACGACTGACCGAACCGGTCGTAGTGATGCCCCCAGGTGTTCACCAGTCCCCGCAGAAACACACCGAGCTCCAGCGTCTCAGGACGAAACTGCCAGATCCCCCCGGCATTCAACCGACGCACGCCCCAGGGCGTCTCGACGTGACTGTGAATGTAAATCGACTGGTTGAAATACAGTAACCCGTCATATCCCCAACGCAGTGTGTGCAGGATGTGATGAGTGTCCTCGGTGCCGAAGCCCGACAACACGACCCGCTTCGTATCGGCCTTCAAGTCCCCGTCCGTGTCCGCAAAATGCAGCAGTTCGGTGCTGTTCGCTACCCACGCACCACCATCACCCGGTGCAACCCCGGTCGGAATCAACAGACCTTCCGCAAAGACGTGAGTCTTGTCCGCAACACCATCATGATCCTGATCTTCCACCACCAGAATCCGGTCCGTCGCTGGAGCCCCCGGTGTGATCTGCGGATACACCTCAGAACTGGCAATCCACAGCCGTCCATCCTCGTCGAAATTCATCTGAATCGGCTTGGCAATCGACGGATCCGCTGCATAAAGCTGGACCTCAAACCCCTCCGGAACTCGAAATGTCGCTCGCTCCAGCTCAGGATCCGGGGCCGGAATGTCTTTCAACGCCGGCGGCTGCGCCACCGCGACGGCACACCACAACGGAAGTCCGGTTAACACACACCGCAGGATTGGTCGGATGCTCATGGAATCAGCCGATTTTCTTCAGGTACAGGAATAATAATAAACGTCGTTTCGGGTCAGGAACTTCACAGGTGGCCCCCGCCGCGCTGTCCGTCCTGGATCAGCCGCAGCCTTCCAGCGGGCCCGGTGTGGCATTCTGCACAAGACAGATTCGACACCAAACCCGCTGCGCCATCCCGCAGGTGACTACGGCAGTGGAACCGTTTTCAGATTCTGTGCGTCACCTTCCCCCTGAACCAGCACCAGAGCGGATTCTGCATTCAGCCGGTCCAGCTGCAGAACTCCCGCCATGGATTCCACAGTTTCAAATTTCTGCCCCGCTGTGCCTCCACCGGAAACCGGTTCTGTCAGAGCCGCTGCGGTTTTCAATCCCGTCGTCGTGATCTTCATCACGCCCCGGGCACTGTTGCTCAGCAGCAGATACTCGGCCCCATCGCGCGAGTACGCAATCATGTCCAGCGGACGATTGCGATTGCCCAGTTCCGCGACCGTCGTCGCTTTCACACGATCCCCCGCCTTCTGCAATTCATTCACCGGAATTCGAACCAGCGGAGTACAGACATAGGCGCCCAGAATCGCCGGCTCACCATCAATCATCATCGGAACAAAAGTCCGCATCGCGGCGTAGTCTTCGCTCTTACCATGCGCAGCATGATAGATCTCCACTGAGATGCCCTTGTCCGCATCCGCGAACGGGAAGCTCAACTCCCGCACCGTTGACGGCGACTGAGAATTGCTCAGCCCGGACACCAGCAGCTTGTTCTCAAAAAACGCCAGATCCGTGATCGATTCCGTCCGACGATTCTGCGCCCGACGGCCTTCTCCCACGATCTTGTCTTCCGGTGCATCCGCCAGAACGACACGTGAAAACTTCACATTCTGCAGCGACAGGACCGTCACTTTCCCCACGCCGTCAATCTGCACAATCGCCGGCTTGTCGTCTGCTGTCACGGCGACAAAGGCCGCACCAGTTCGCGGATTGACAGCCAGGTCGTTGATGGTGACTGACTTCGCTTTCAGTTCACCCGCCAGCACGCTCGGCAGATTGTCGATGGCAATCGAAGCACTGCCCGGGTCACCCTCTGTGTTGCCCGTGCCAATCGCCACCACCGCGGCCGCTTTGGCGTCGCCCACAAACAGAATATCCTCCGGACCAAAGGCCAGAGTCGTCGCGGATTGCAGTTCCAGGTTGCCCGCCTTCAATCCCCAGACGTCCGCAGCCCCTGCCGTGGTGCACCAACCTGCAACAGACGCCAGAACGGCGGCCGCCAGAGCAATTCGTGTCAAACGCATTTCCAGACTCCCTCTGCGATAAACAGCTAAATAACCTCGCTGGACAGCCAGCCAGAATCCCAATTCCCTGCAGGCCGATTGGTTTCCCGGAAAATCACTTCCGGAAACCCCGAATCTCACCGAAAAACGCGGAGGAAATCAAACGAACACGCCCGACAACCCAAGCCCGTCTGAAAAACACTGCCGCCAACCCGTCAAAAAACAGCCATTCTCTCAGCCTCTTCAACTCAACTTTATCTCTATTCCTCATGGTTACAGCCTCAGTTTTATTCGGCTTGATGCATTTCAGGTTGATTTATATGCTTGATTATTGTGAACAAGTTTTGTAAGTGAC
>JALQWE010000232.1 GCA_023258825.1 Planctomycetaceae bacterium
TCACGAATCCACGATTCAGGGCGTGCGAGTAATACGATTCCGATAACCCCAGCGCCACAAACTGATTGCCCTCAGCATCAAACTCCGATCCAAAGGCATACTCATGATAGTTGGCATAGCCCCAGGCATCCGAAATCGTCTCGAAGCGATCTGCTCGACCATCACCATCCCGATCACTTACCCGCGTCAATTCACAACTCTGAGTCACATAGAACGCGTCACCCTTCCAGACCAGTCCGAAAATCTCGTCCAGCCCGGTGGCAAACAGGTGATACTCCGGCACCGGCTTCTCATCATCCACTCCGGAAATCAGGTAAATCTCACCATGCCTCGTTCCCACGGCGATGCGCTGATCCGGAAGCACTGCAAACGCCCCGGCCTCAATCACCAGCCCCGGTGGAATCGGCAGGCTGACGATCGGATAATACTCCCGTTCACGGACTTCCGTCCCCCAGCGCTCTCCGACCTCTTCCATCCCCGGAGCAGCGACACTCGAAACGATGGCGATCACAAGAAACATCGCCAGCCGAAAAATACGGTCACTGAATGGGTTCATACGTCACCTCCATCGCCGAAACTCCCCCCGGCACCTTCACATGCAGCAGAAGTTCAGAATTCCCGGCATTCTCCGTCTCCGGACGCAGCAGCGATTCCATGTCCGGGACGGTCACGCGCAGACGCCCGATACGGTATGCCTGCTTTGATTCCGCAGTGACCTCGCCCGTCAGCACCCGAAACCACAATTCATCAGGTGTGTCCGCAGTGAACCGCAGAGTCCGCGTCAGTCCCCACTTCTCTCCAATCTTCACTGCAGCCAGACTATCTTCAACATCAATCGCTCCGGTCTGATACCGAAACGTTGGTATCCCGCCAGCTCCCAGATCATATCCCCGAAACTGATATCCCTGATTCTTCGGATACAACGGATCCGGATTCACGCGTGCATCCTTCGTCATTACGGGCAACAGTGGCCAGGCTGCTTCCCTGTCAGGCAATCGCACCAGACTGACATCCTGCTTCAGAAGAATCGGGTCCGCTGCCGGCTGAAATCCACCCGACCCCTGGCCGTTGCGATCCACTCCGATGAAGTCACCCGTCCAGATCGCCGAGACCGTTCCCGTTTCCGCATTGAAGGCATAACTGATCCTCTGCGGCAGCCCCACAGCGATTCCCCGAAACCCCGCAACTCGACTTCGCCCACGATACGTACGCGCCTCTTCACCCACGGCCAGTTTTGTATTGATCCAGCGAATTCCGGACGGATCGGCAGCCGACGTTCCCAGTGACAGGTAGTACCAGATCGCAGTAATCTGCTGCTCGGTATCACCGCCCAGAATCGTCTGATGAACCGCAATTCCACCCGGCCATGCATTCGGCATGATAATCCCCGGCCGAAATGCTCCCGGATTTCTGACAAACTGGCTGAACCACCCCGACTGCAACCTCTGATATGAGGTCATCATGTCAATGCCGCGATTCACCGGGGCAGGCTTGCCATTAAAATTGTGACAGGCGATGCAGTTCAGCCCCTTGTCTCCAAGGAGCTCCCGTCCCGCCGTCCGCAGTAGCTTCTCCCGCTCGCGTTCGCTCTCCGAGCGACTCTCCGGACTCGGAATCTCCAACGCCACACTCTCCAGTACGTCAGCACGCGCCAGGATGTCCGGCAAATGGCCCAGATTCGCAGTGCCATACTGCGGCATCCTCGTCGCCATGTAGGGACGAACACCTTCCCCGTCAAACAGAACTTTCTTCAGCCACGCTGGCTGCAGTTTGGCCCCCACCAGAGTCAATGGTGGCGGAATACGACCGTCGTCGCCAAGATTCTTTTCTGAGGTCGAAAAGTAGGCGTTGTAGTCCTGCGGAACTCCCCCATATTCGTCCCGGATGTGACAGGCAATGCAATTGAATGTGGTGAACGTTTTCGCGATCAGATCGCGATCAGTGTCCGGTGACGGAACCCCCGCCAGAGCTGCACGAATCACGCTCCGTTCTGCTGCCGACAGGTGAAAATCCGGATGCTGCCCCGGCTGGTCGGATAAGCAGCCCCGATCGGTCGCCGCGTCCCTCAGTGATACGGCTGACGACGCCGCCCGAGCTTCCTCGGCCATATGACAGGTCGCACATCTGAACTGCTCAAAATAACGCTGCCCCTGCTGCACAAGAGGTGCGTCCGGTCGCAGTTCTTCCACCACAGCCTGCCGGTTTTGTTCACCCAGCAGATATTCCGCCAGGGCCCGGGATTCTTCACGCGTTAACTTCATGTCCGGCATGCGACCCGAACTGCGAACACGCAGGGGCTGAAACAGAAAACTGCTCAGACCTTCCAGCCTGTATTTGCCGGGAATATGCCCCAGCTCTGTGAGCACAGGGCGAACCAATTCCACCGCCTTCGCCGCATCCTGCCCCTGCTCTTCAGCTTCGTCCTCTTCAGGGACCGGTACGGCCACCGCAGACTCTGCAATCGCCTCACGCACCCCGTGACAGGCCACACAACCAACGGAATGGTACAGCTGGCGACCTGCTGACAGGTCACGCCCTTCAGCAGTGCTCCACGCCGCGTCCGCTGGTACGGTCGTCGCCTGTGACACCAGAAAATGAGTCAGCGCTTCAGCAATCGCACGACGCTCCTCGGCACCGCGTTCCCCTAACAGGTCCGGCATTTTCGTATCGGGATGGGCAGACTCCGGATCCGCCAGAAAGCGACGCAGATACTCTGGCGACAAACCCTTCACTGAAACGCGCAGGTCAGGAGCCTTAAAATCCGCCAGCGGTCCCGACAACGCTGCGTCCACCAGGTGACATGCACGACAGCTCAATTCCGAGATCAGCAGTTGCCCTTCCTGAACGGGAGTCAGTGGATGCCGACCGGGCAACACAGCTGCTGACTTCGCTGGAAGAACCGCCTGGCCACAGGCGTCCGACATCTGCATGCAAACCAGCAATGCACTCAGGATCACGGTCCTGAGCCGTCCATGACAGTGTCCCATCGCTCAACTATTCCTGAAGGCCTGTTTGCGAGATGATCAACATCGATCCCGTCGACAACGTCGATCGTATCATCTTCAGGAGTCTTACCCAGCGACGTCCACGAAAATCCGGCCACATTCCGCGGACGCGCAGAACAACAGCCGCGACGCAGGGATGCGGACACTCAGAATAATTCGTGAATTTCCCGATATCCAAAGTCCACCAGCGGAAACGGACGCCCCGCCGGACCAGGCAGATGTGAATCCAGTTTTAACCCCAGGCTGTGGAAGATCGTGGCAATCACGTCTCCGGGCTGCACAGGTCGATCCGCCGGAACGCCTCCAATCGGATCACTCGCCCCCACAACCTGTCCCCCCTTCACACCGCCTCCCGCAAACCCGACTGTAAAGCACTGAGGCCAGTGATCTCGCCCGCCGGCAGGATTCACTTTCGGAGTGCGACCGAATTCGGCGAGATTGCAGACAAGTGTGTTTCCCAGCAATCCTCGCTGATGCAGGTCCTCGATCAGGGCGGAATATCCCTGGTCATACATCGGCGCAACGATGTCCCGCATGCCTTCGATCGACGTGAATGGTTTCGATCCGTGGATGTCCCAGGTGATCTCATCAAACACGGTCAGGAACGTGTTGACCGTGACAAACCTTACTCCCGCTTCCACCAGACGACGAGCCAGCAGACAACACTGCCCGAAACGATTCATCCCGTAACGGTCACGAACAGATGAGGATTCCTGGGACAGATCAAAAGCCTGACGGGCCTGAGGGCTGGACATCAGACGATAGGCGGCTTCGAAATTCTTCCCCATCATCCCCGCATTTTCCGTGGATTCGAAATCCTTCACCGTCGAATCCACAAGGTCACGCAGGCGACGACGACGCGACAACCGGACCTCACCCAGCGTCGCTGGCGGCAACAGATCCGGAACCCGAAAGTCGGGACGAGAGGGATCGGCCATCAACGCAAACGGATCGTGAGCCTTCCCCAGAAACCCGCCGGCCTGGCCATTCGGCAGGTTTCCACCCCCACGCCCCATCGTCTCCGGCAAAACCACAAACGGCGGAAGATCGGAACGACGCCCACGCAGATAACTCAGAACTGAACCTGCATGCGGAGTATTCACTCCGCCCTGAAACTGACGCCCGGTCTGCATCATCTGCCAGCCAGCATCATGGACAGCCGCCCCCGTGTGATGGCAACTCCGGACCAACGCCACATGCTCTGAAATCGCCGCATGCCGTGGCAGAATCTCCGATAACTGATAGGCCCCACTGCTGGTCGCAATCGGCTTGAACGGCCCCCGCACTTCCAGCGGAGCCTCTGGCTTCATGTCAAAGGTGTCCAGCTGACTTGGAGCCCCCAGGTTGAACAGCATGATGCACGATCGCTCATCATGGCCCTCTGAAACCTGCCCCTGCTCCTTCGCCTCCAGGTAATCCACCAGCGAAAGTCCACTGACCCCCAGAGTACCCACCTGCAGAAAATCCCGACGAGTTGTGCCGTCACAGGTGTGCGCTTTTCCCCGGCCTGTCAGATTCAGCATGGCAGAACTCCTGTTACCCTCAATGACCGGCTTGCAAATGTCCATTCCGGCTGAAACAACCTGCCGAAATCCAACATCGTCGACCAACACACTCTGAAAACGCGGCGCGACACATTCGACCGCGGCCACCGTCGACTGCTCTTTCACACCCCATGCTAACCAGCCTCACGGGCAACAACAACAGAAGAATGCCGCCGGTTCGCGGTAAGCTGTGGAATCCTCTGCTGCGATGAGTTAGCCTACGCAGACGGGTTCAAATGCACCAGCAGGGCCCGCAGATGACGCCAACAACGTCACCTCGAACCTCCCACACCGTCTGATACCTGATTAACTGACATTTTTCCCACCGGAGAGACCCATGATTCGCAGAACATTCCTGACTCTTGCCGCTGCACTCCTCTGCCTGCCCGCTCAGGCCACTGACAACGAGACCGAATGGACCAACCTGTTCGACGGAAAGTCCCTGAGCGGCTGGAAGGCCAGTGAACACCAGGAATCATGGAAAGTCGAGAATGGCACACTTGTCTGCCACGGCGAACGCAGCCACCTGTTTTATGAAGGCCAGAAAGAGCCCTTTCGGAATTTCGAATTCGAATGCGAAGTCATGACGACGCCGGGAAGCAACGCCGGAATCTACTTCCACACCCGGTGGCAGGACACCGGATGGCCGCGCTATGGACTGGAATGCCAGGTCAATGTCACCCAGTCAGACCCGAAAAAATCCGGCAGCCTTTACGGTGTGGTTGATGTCCCTAACCCCGGGCTGAAAGACAACGAGTGGTACAAGACCACAATTCGTGTCGAAGGCCGACATATCCTCATCAAAATCAACGACAAAACCACGGTCGACTACACAGAACCCGAGGGAAAAGCCGCCTTCTCACCAGAATTTGAACGACGCCTTGGTGAAGGAACCTTTGCCCTGCAGGCCCACGACCCCGATAGCAAGGTGTATTTCCGCAACATCCGAGTCCGACGCCTGAATTAATCAACGGCAGACCCCCACACACCGGCAACTCAGCCCCGGTCGCCCATACCGGGGCGCTGCTCCCTCTTTCTCTGTGCTTTCTGTATTTACCGGCACTTCGAGCTCCCATCGGACCTCGAAGGCGACCGCCAGGAGACATCCCCGTGCCAGTCCGAATGGAACTCACCCGCGTCGTCGATTGCGACCTGAATGACCAGCACTGGATTCACCTGACAGAGGTCGGCGGTCAGAGAACCTTCACGATTGTCATCGGACAAATTGAAGCACAGGTGATCAACCGCCGCCTGCTGGAAGAACCCCCGTTTCGCCCCCTCACACACCAACTGCTCAAAAACATCGTTGAAACACTCGGCGGGCGGATTGAGGACATCATCATCACTGAACTCCGGGAACACACCTACTTCGCCGTCGTCCGCATCCGCGTCGCCGACCAGCTCCATGCCATCGACTGCCGCCCCAGCGACGGCATCGCACTCGCCGTCCATCACTCCCCAATCCTCCCAATCTACATCGAAGAAAACGTCCTCAAATCACTCACAGGGATCTAATCACTCCCTTGCCACACACAATAAATTCACGCATCCCTCACCCTCAGGTGCCATGCACCTTGACAATCTGAAATACCCGGCTAAACTCTCCCCATCCTTCCTTCGGAGCCTTTGTCATGCCACGCGTAAACCGCCGCGAAATCCTTGCTGATTCAGAAATTCAGGTCTTTCATGTGGTCAACCGGTGTGTTC
>JALQWE010000233.1 GCA_023258825.1 Planctomycetaceae bacterium
AATGCAATTGCGGCTTGGCAGGAGCCGCGCCCTCCCGATGTGAGCCTCCAGGTGTGCGGCTGGAGGTGGCGTCGTGATTCCCACCAGCGACTTACACCTGCTCAGCAATGATTTTCCCGATGTTCAGGCAGGCTGTGGCAGCTGGTGAGGGTGCGTTGCAGACATTGATCACTCGGCCGTGCCTTTGAATCAGGAAGTCATCCAGCAGTTTTCCGTCGAGTCCCAGGGCCTGCGCACGAACTCCAGCCGGGCAGCTTGTCAGATGTTCGGCGCGAATCTCCGGAATCAGTCGCTGCAGAGAGCGAACAAACGCGGACTTGAACAGCGACCTGCGCACTTCATCCACGGCAATCCGCCAGTTGCGCTGGAGCAGACGTCGAAAACCAGGATAGGTCAGGGAGTCCCAGATATCCGGAAGGCTGATTGTGCCCCACGTATACCCTTCGCGTGAGAGCGCAAAGACAGCGTTGGGACCACATTCGACGCCGCCGTGAATCATGCGTGTGAAGTGGACACCCAGAAATGGAAAACGCGGATCAGGCACCGGATAGATCAGTGAACGGCAGAAATGATGGACCTCCGGCTGCAGCTCATAGTATTCGCCGCGAAACGGAACGATGCGTTCCGGCAGGCTTTGTCCGCTGAGTCGAGCCAGCCGGTCGCTGTGCAGACCGCCGCAGTTGACCACCTGCGCGGCTTCCACGATGCCATCGGAACATTCGATGCGCACGCTGTCCGTCATCTGCTGCAGCTTCAGTACACGGCAATTCAGACGAATCTCATGGCCGGCAGCGCGCAACAATGAACCGAGCATTTCGCAGACGCCGGGATAGTCCACAATACCGGCTTCCGGAACGTGGATGGCCTTCAGCCCGGCGCAGTGTGGTTCCAGTTCCCGCAGTCGTTCGCGGTCGATCATTTCGCACTGCACGCCATTCTGTTTTCCTCGTTCCAGAATCATTTCCAGCTGCGGAAACTCAGCCTCCCGTGTCGCCACGATCACTTTACCTGTACGCTGCCATGCCACACCGTAGCGATCACAGAATTGCTCGAGCGCCAGTTTGCCGGTGCGACAATTGCTGGCTCGCAGCGAACCGGGGCGGTAATAAATTCCGGAATGCAGGACTCCTGAATTTCTGCCAGTCTGATGAAAGGCCAGAGCGGCTTCTTTTTCCAGCACCACGATGCGCAGACGCGGGTTTCTGTTTGTCAACTGCCAGGCCGTGGCGAGGCCGACAATTCCACCACCGATCACGGCAATATCAGGACGAGACATGACGGTTTGCTTTCAGCGGTCAATGAGTCTGATTGCGAACGGAAGTCGATTGCACAGGTCAGAGCAATGGCGGACGACGCCTCGCAGGAACCACCTGGGACAGCCTGCTGCCAGCCCGTCTCCACATCGAGACTGTTCAGGCAGGTTGTTTTCTGGGAACGGTGACGAAGCGTGATGCGCAAAGAGTCTGTTCTCCCTGAAAGCGATAGGCCGTCATCAACCCATCTTTGGCCACGCTGTAATCGAGACAAGCGACGTTGTTGCGGAGCGGCGCAGGCGTGGCGTCGCGGAGCCAGTAGTGTCCGAAGAACAACGGTGGGGCATCGAGCGGATACGGGCAGGCTCGGACGGTCAGCGGCACGCTCAGTTGCTGCAGTTCCGGGATCGATTCCGAGGGCAGCATGTAGCTGCTGCAATTCTGTCCGTCCGGTGGGTCGAACCAGCGGATTCGCACCGTGGGTCGGGACGTCCCTTCCTTATCACGGACCAGCAGGCCAGCTGGCAGTCGCATTTCCGGGCCCTTCATCACGCGCTCAATCGCTCGGAAGACGGGATCGTGACGTGTGGCGGCCCGAATCAGAAAGTCTTCGCTCATCCAGCCCAGTTCCTCACTGACCTGCTGCAGCAGCGTCAGGTCTGTCGGATCCCAGCAGGCATGCACAGCACGCACCCCGTCGAGATCGAGACTGGCGGGAAGCGTACGGAACCATGCGAGGGCTTGTGCGAGGTCCCGGGAGTCCAGTTGGGTCATCGTCGCGTTGTGCTGGCGAATAGTCTGCTCGGTATGCCGACGCAGAAATTCCCCGGGGGCGTGGGGATCGGGAGTGTGAAATGTGAGAGCATTCAGTTCATGATTCCCCATCACTGCCAGCGCGGAGCCCTCTTCACACATCCGCTGACAGATCTGCAGGACGTCTCGAATGCGCGGACCGCGATCAATAAAGTCGCCGCAGAAAATCACCTTGCGCCGGGGATGCCGAAACACGCCCAGTTGTTCGCTGTAGTCCAGTTTGTGCAGCAGTTCTACCAGTTCATCCGCACAGCCGTGGATATCACCAATCAGATCGTACATGGGCCGGAATGATTTCGAAGAGAGGCATGGTGCGGATCGTCGCCCCGGAAGCCTGAGCGTGTCTTCTGGTTCCCAGCTCTGCGTTCGCAGATCAGCGTTCACAGATCGGCGTTCGCAGACGGCAACACAGAACCTGAGTCTCGAGCGTTTTCAGGGAGGCACGGGAAACGGTGCCGCGGTGCCTAGCAGGCGTCTGCGCGGCGGATTCCCGGGGACTATGATGACGCAACCATACGAAAGACTCCAGTTTTTCCGGCGATCAAACGGTGGGAAAACCGGGGATTCGCGAATTCGAAAAGCTGGTTGCCGGGGCCCGCCGTTCCGTTTCAGCCGTCGCCACACGTCAAACGGCGGAAATCGCTTGCGAATTGGCTCCCGCCGGATCACACTAGCGAATTCAGAAAAGGGGTCAGGAACCAATAGCCAAATGGCCCGAAGGGTGCTCTGCACTATTGGTTCCTGACCCCTTTTCTGAATTCAATAGCCAAACGGCCCGAAGGGTGCTCCGCACTACCGGTTCCTGACCCCTTTTCTGAATTTCGTATCCGATCCCACCGCGGTCCGGCTGCCGAATCTTTTCCCGCCACGGTTTTCTTCTGACCAGAAAGCACGGTATGTCTCGTTCCCAGGGTACCAGTCGTCGTTCGTTTGTCAGCAGCACGGCTGCGTTGTCTGCCGGTCTTTTTCTGGGCGGTTCGGTACGGGCCGCTTCCCGTCTCGACAAGCTGCGGATTGCCGTCATCGGCTGCGGCGGGCGTGGGGGTGGCAACCTGCAGTCGGTGTCGTCGGAACACATCGCTGCATTGTGTGATGTGAACGAAGGCAATCTGCGACGGGCGGCAGACACCCATCGACAGGCTCGCACGGACACTGACTTCCGCCGCATCTTTGATCGCGCCGGAGAATTTGATGCGGTCGTTGTCAGCACCTGCGAACACACTCACGCATTTGCCACGCTGCCAGCCCTGCAGCTCGGCAAGCATGTGTACTGTGAAAAACCTCTGACCCACAGCGTGTACGAAGCACGCGTGATCCGGGAAGCTGCGGCACGAGCCAACGTGGCGACTCAGATGGGCACTCAGATTCACGCAGGCGATAACTATCGCCGCGTGGTCGAACTGGTTCAGACCGGCGCGATCGGCAAGGTGTCTGAATGTCACGTGTGGGTTGGTCGAGCCTGGGGTCTGCAGTCCGCCGAAGATGCTAAAAAATTCGGTGACATCGTACATATCGAAGATCGACCGGCCACGGCGGATCCGATTCCTGCAGACCTGAACTGGGATCTCTGGCTGGGACCGGCCCCTGAACGTCCTTACAACAACGTCTACTTCCCCGGCCCGAAATGGTATCGCTGGTGGGATTTCGGCAACGGCACCATGTCAGACCTCGGTAGCCACTGGGTTGACCTCGCCTTCTGGGCGCTCAAACTGAAAGCTCCGCGCACGATCGAAGCCTTCGGACCACCGGCACATCCGGAACTGGCACCGGCCTCAATGCATGTGCGTTACGAATACGCGGCTGATGGCGATCAGCCGGAAGTGGCAGTGACCTGGTACCAGGGAACTCACAAACCGGACTTGCTCACCAGCGGAAAAATCCCGGCATGGGACAGCGGCGTGCTGTTTGTGGGTGACAAGGGCATGCTGTTGTCCGATTACGGTCAGCATGTGCTGTTGCCGGAAGAAAAATTCAGGGACTTCAAGCGTCCGGATCCGTTTATTCCGGCATCCCGTGGCCACCATGAAGAATGGCTCCATGCATGTCGTACCGGTGAACCGACGACCTGCAATTTCGAATACGCCGGATGGCTCACCGAAGCCAACCACCTTGGCAATGTCGCCTACCGGACAGGTCAGAAACTTGAATGGGATGCCAAAGAGATGAAGGTGACCAATACCCGCGCGGCAGATCGCTTCATCCGACGTGATTATCGCAAGGGCTGGACACTGACCTGAACCAGCATGGCAGCGCGGTGCTGTCTGGTCGTCAGACAGCACCCGCATGCGGTTGTCAGACGCAAACCGTCAGGCAACCGGGCGTAGTCTTCATCGACTCGCAGGGTCAGGTGACCCGATCAGTCTGGAGCGGTGGTGTCTGCAATGCACAATATTCACGTTCAGGATCAACTGAATCGGCATGCCTTTCTGCGTTCAGCCGGAGGACTTGGGGCGGCAGCCGTTTCCAGTCTGTTAATGCCCGAATCGGCAGCGGCAGACTCTCTGATGCTGCCCGGTCTTCCTCATGTGGTCCCCAAAGCACGCCGCATCATTTATCTCTTCCAGTCCGGTGCTCCATCGCAGATGGACCTGTTTGATCCCAAACCGGATATGCGGCAGCGACTGGGCGAAGACCTGCCGGAAAGTATCCGCAAGGGACAGCGTCTGACCACGATGACGTCCGGGCAGGGACGGTTTCCCGTGGCCCCCAGCGTCTTCCGCTTTCAGCAGCACGGCGAAAGTCGCATGTGGTTCAGTGAGATCATGCCGCACATGGCGTCGCTGGCCGATGACTGGTGCATGATCCGCACCATGAATACCGAAGCGATCAACCATGACCCTGCCATCACCTTCAGCCAGACGGGCTCACAACTGGCTGGTCGTCCCAGTATCGGAGCGTGGGCCAGCTACGGTCTGGGCAGTGAAAATCGCAGCCTGCCCGCCTACGTGGTCCTCACGTCCTTCGGATCCGGGCGACCGGACGATCAGCCACTGTACGATCGACTGTGGGGATCCGGATTTCTGCCGTCGCGTCATCAGGGCGTGAAGTTTCGCAATACCGGAGATGCAGTGCTGTATCTGTCCAATCCTCCCGGTGTCTCCACGGAAGCTCGCCGCAGTACGCTGGATCGCCTGAAATCGCTGAATCAGCGGCAGCTGGATCACCTGAATGATCCGGAAATACAGACGCGTATCGCACAGTACGAAATGGCATTCCGCATGCAGTCCAGTGTCCCTGACCTGCTGGACACGTCTGATGAACCAAAGCATGTCCTTGAGATGTACGGGCCGGATGTCCATCGCCAGGGATCCTATGCTGCCAACTGCCTGCTGGCGCGCCGCATGGCCGAGCGTGATGTGCGATTCATTCAGCTGTTTCATATGGGCTGGGATCACCATGGCGGCCTGCCGCAGGCCATTCGCGGTCAATGTCGGGATACGGATCAGGCGACCGCAGCACTGCTGCGCGACCTGAAGATGCGCGATCTGCTCAGCGACACCCTGATTGTCTGGGGTGGGGAATTCGGACGCACCATTTATTCCCAGGGAGGCGTGTCGGCCACAGATTATGGACGCGATCATCACCCGCGCTGCTTTACGATTCTGATGGCTGGAGCCGGCATCCGCGGTGGACTTACCTGGGGTGAAACCGACGAGTACTGTTACAACATCGTCCGCGACCCGGTACACGTGCACGACCTGAATGCTACCATTCTGCATCTGATGGGCGTCGATCACACACGACTGACCTATCGCTACCAGGGACGCGATTTCCGACTGACGGATATCCACGGAGAACTGGTGACCGGCATCCTGTCGTGACAACGCTGGCCATCGAACGACACGAGAGCGGAACGAAGGCAGCGGAATCAGACACACCGGGCTGACGATGGCTCAGGCGGCTGTTCGGGCCATGCTCTGATCCCTGTCTGAGTTCACTGAAGCCACGGTTGAATCACCTGCCCGCCAACATCCGTCAAACGGAAGTCGCGTCCCTGCCAGCGGTGCGTCAACTGCAGGTGGTTCAGTCCGAACAGGTGCAGCAGCGTCGCATGAAAGTCGTTGATGTGCACAGGGTTTTCGGCCACACCCCAACCCAGTTCATCACTGGCCCCATAAGTCTGGCCGCCTTTGATTCCTCCGCCGGCCATCCAGAGGCTGAACGAGGCCGGATGATGATC
>JALQWE010000234.1 GCA_023258825.1 Planctomycetaceae bacterium
CAACCCCGGCGTCGGACTAAGCCAATTCAACGGTTGGCGAAATTCAGGGAATTCGGGATATTTTTTGCTTGATTCTGCCGAGCTGCTTGTTCTATGGCTTTCGCCGGGAAAATTAAGGACCCACGTTTCGTCGGAGCGAAACGCGACGAACTCCCACCGGCTCCATTCCACGCGGGATACCCGTGAAAAGCCGCTCAGGGGTTTCCGGTTGCTGCTGGGTTGCCTGGCAGTTCAGGGGCTTTGGGCGGGGTTGCCGCCGGTGTGTCTGCCTTGGGGGCGTCTGCTTTGGGGGCGGACTCCGGAGCCACGCTGGCCTTAATGGAATTGATGACACTTTCCGTCATGTCTTCCTCCCGAGTGTTTTCCGGGGGAGTGAAAGTGAACAGCGATTCGTCGATGGTGTCGTTGATCCTGAGGTTTCTCAGATCGAGTGTCAGGAGTGGTCGGGCAAGTTTCTGGGCCGGGTCAGCGCTGTGCTTCAGGAACTGAATACGCCGCAGCAGCATCGTTTCCTGGTCGACGTAGACTCGCACATATTCCGGAACGAATGGGCGACTGTCGACGAAGGTTCCTTCCGGGAGTCCGAAGATTTCGCGGCGAACACGGTCGCTCCAGCGTCCTGTGACTTCCAGCAGCGAGCGATCTCCGGCTTTGACTGTCTTCACAGGGGCAAAGACCATGGAAGTTTGCAGGCGTGAAATCAGGGCCCGCAAGCCGCCGACGCCCAGGTCCATCGCGACGTTGTTGGGATCGTACCCGGAAATTGTCTGAGCGGCATCGAGAATGTCCTTCAGGTTTCTGCGGGTGACGCGGACGATATCGCCATTTTTCCAGCTGGTGTGCACGACCGAACCATCGGAGACCTGCAGCAATTCTCCGCGGTTTTCTTCGGGTTTGAGTTCGGGGGCGGCTGCATCCAGAGCATTTTTAGCCGCATCTTCGGTCCGGATGGCTGACATGGGGTAAATCCGGTAGATCAGATGCACGCGATTGCCGGAGGCTTCCGTGTATTTTCCGGCGGCGATCAGCTTGACACCGCCAAAAATCGCTGTTTGCTGCAGGTCGCACTGCAGGGAATTGAGTGATTCAAGACGCGTGCGAGCCTGATTCAGAATGTCGTCGGCGGCGGGAAGTGCGGGTGCGGTGGCATCCGCGGGCTGCTGAGCCGCGGCAGGTTCTGCCGAAGCGGGCGGCTGCTGATTGGCGGTCTCAGCAGCGGTCAGAGTGACCATCAGCAGGAAACATCCCGCAAAACAGGCCGCAATCCGTAACGCTGGCGGACAGGGCAGGATTTGATGTTTGTAGTTCATGTTCGGAATTTGCTGGATTTGTCAAAGATTCGAAGGGTTACGACCCGAAACAAGAAGAGAAGCACCGTTGGAAACCGGCTGTACCGTCTGTTTTACGGGTGGATGTTGCACTGAGCAGGTGCCATTCGTCAAACGAAACAGGGGACAAGCAGGGGGTCGTTCCCGGGACTGTGCAGAACAGTTCCGTGGTGTCAGTGTAGCGACGACGCCCGGTTGGGGTCGACGTCAAACTGGTGCCGATCGGTTGAAGTCACGGCGTTAGTCATGGATACGGTTATCTGCCGGTTGCCGTTGGATCGAAGTTGGGTATGCCTCGATTCACGAAGCATCTCAAGGAAGGGGTAGCGATGAGGTATTACTTTCTGGCCCTGGGCGCCCTTGTGGTGGTCTGCATGGGCTGTGCCACGATGGACGGCACATCCGTTGTGAAATCCAGTCAGCACGTCGCACCTCCCGCGGCCATGCTCCAGCATCCAGGGCCCATGGTGGATGGTCCCGGTCCCGGAGTGTTGGGTGTGTTGGCTCAGCCGGGGCCCGCAATGGCCGGTCCGGTCATGTCCACTCAGGTGAAATTCATCGGTCAGGATGGGATGTCTGTTGGCTGGTTGTCCGGCTCAGCCCTGGCCCGGAATCAGCGATTCGTGCCTGGTCGGGCGGACTTCCCTCAGGGGTCGATCTACCAACTGGTCCTGTCCAATATTCCCGGCGAAGGCTGGGAAGGACAGAGCCTTTATCCGACTCTCGAAGTTCGTGGTGCTCACCCGAACACGATGGCTTATCTGCAGCACAACACTGTGCCGTTGGAGTTGACGGAAGAAGATCTGGAACACATCCGCAGCAACAACATGGTGACCAAGGTCATTTATCTGCCTAACCCTGAGTTCCAGGCTCGTGCGATTGCCGGTGTGGAAACCCTCGTCTCCACCACGCTTGACCCGGGTGTTGACCCGATTCAGCAGGCTGAGAAGATGGGCACCGTCATGCTGGTGCTGCGAGTTGGAAACAAGGAAATGAACTTCGAGCAGCCGGTCATGGCTCCTCAGGCGGACGGCAGCGTTCAGCCGGTTTCATTCTCCACCATGGACGGTGATGCCGGCGAGTATGCACCTCCAACACCGGTCGGAATGCTTCCAGCCCACATGCAGGGTGTTCCCGGAGCCATGATGGCTGCTACCGGGGCTCCTGGTAGCCACATGCCGGTTTCTGGAATGGGCCCAACCCCGGTCTGGGGATCACCGATGACCGGAACTCCAATCGGTCTGCCTGGTCCTCCGCACCTGCCGCTGGGAGGTCCTGCTGGTCTGAAGTCTCACACCATCCGCAACCTGAGCGACAATCGGATGCCGAAACCAGTCGACCACATGCTGATCGACGTGGAACATGATCCGGGTTACAGCGTTCCGGAGCCAGTGAAGCACATTCAGTATCGTGAAAAGCACCCGGTCTATGAGCCGGGCGAAGTCTCCACTCCCAGCTCACGCGGAGCGGTCTTCGTTCCCTGATCACAGGTTGGACTTTGAGTCCGAAATGCTTCAGCCTTTGTTCAGATGAGTACTCGCAGGGGCGATCGAAGCGGCAGCTTCCATCGCCCCTGTTTCATGTCCAATGGTTTCTGAATTTGTGAAGGTGCAGCGCTGATGAAAGTCGCGACACGACAACTTCTGAGCCTTCTGTTCGCCGCCTTTGCGGTGTCCCGAACGGCTACTGCTCAGAATCCGGCCGATGCTCCGTACTATCAGCCTCTGAATGACCGGCTGCCGCCGGGCTACAATGCCGAGATCCTCGAACGTGTGCGTCGGGATGACGCCCACTGGCTGCAGCCCGTTCGTGTGGAAGTTCCCTCAACTGCTCAGGTCTCTGCGTACTCCGCCGCCCCCGAGCCATTGCTGACAGGAACAGCCCCAGCGCAGTTTTCTGTCGCCACGGGGCACCTGTACCGTCTGCGTCTTGCGGAAATGCCCGAGTTTCCCGGTCTCGAATTGTTCCCCTCCATTGAAATCCTTGATCGCCTGCACCCACCTGAGGGGCTCAAAGAGAACTATCCGATTCCGGTTGTGTTCGACGAGGCGGATCTGCGTGCCGCTGCCGAGGGCTTGCTGGTCACTCGAGTGATCTACCTGGAACGTCCGCAGATCGCTGCGTCAGGCGATCCGCTCCGCAGTGAAAGAGCTCAGACGGTGGCTCCCGGAGGCAACGCCATCGATCTCGCCGCCAGACATGGTCGGCCGATGATCATTGTGCGGATCGGGGGCCGTGTGCCGTCCGGGCCTGACAGCCCTCCTCTGTTCTTTGGAACAGGGGGACCTCTGGTGGCGGGTGAGCCGGTTGTCAACGATGCTGGTGTTGCCCGAATTCCCCGCCGATCACCCAATCCAGTTGCCAGCTTCCCCTGACAGTGACCTACCAGGCGGCAACGCACTGCTCAACCCGCAGTCTTCACCGCCATCACGCTGAACACTCCACACGCTGCTGAGTTCACAGGAATTTCCGCAGATCCTCTGAGATGAGCAGGACGAATCGCATGAACGATGCACAAGCCTTCTTCCGCCGATTGCTGGCCGCTGGTCTTGCCGGATCCGGAATGGTGACAATCGCAGGGTGCAGCATCACTTCGGCCCTGCAGCATGAGCCCGATCATGTGTACTCAACCACGACGCCACAGATGCTGGAACATGAAGCTGGTGATCAACCCGTTCCTGTCCCTGCGAATTATCCGGAGCAGGCCGGGCTGCGTGGCTTCCGAAACTCTGCGGACTCCGGATTGCTGACTCTGCGTCGGGTTTCGCTGCAGGACTCTGTTGACGAATCGGGCGACGAAGGCGATGAGGCTGTGGTTCGGCTGACTCCCGCATTCCGGGGAAAACCGTTCGCTCGTACCCCAGCACGTGAAGCACGGGGCGGCGTCAGGCCTTCCAGCTTTCACCCGGCAGAGCCTCGGTTGGAAATGTCACCGCAGGGAACGCCGCTGCAACGGATGGAAACAATTGCCCCATCGGCGACCGCTGATCTCTACCCGGATGAATACCTTTATGATGGTGGGGACCGTGAGGACTCTGCCGCGATGCACGCCAGGCTTCGCAGTGGAATCGAAAGCGAAGACACCGTTGCCGGCTATGTGGATGGCACCGGAACTGCAAAAACGGTGGCCTCAAATCGCGTCGCGATCTATGCACCTCGATTTGGTTCGGTACGCTCTGTGACCGGCCTGGTCGCTGATACCAAAATCGATAAGGCGTCAGGAGCCCGGGATGCCATCACCATCGGTAACCTGAAAACCGGTCGCATGGCTCAGGAAAACATCGCCGAAACAGCGTTGACAGAAGTTGAAAACCATGATCGCGTGGACGGGATTATTTCCCGGAAACCGGCCATGCAGTCACAAAACAGACATCGCCCGGTTCAGTCCACCAAAGTGGATGAAGGCCATGAGGGACGAGTTGCGTCCGGGGCCCAGACATTCAATCGACGCCAGGCATTTGTCCTTGCACAACAGCGTCAGAATGCTGAAATCTGGACCCGCGAACAGTTCCCGGTCATCACCGCGTCCACGGATTCTGCATCGGAAGTCGCTGCCGTCTTTAAAGTGCAGCAGAAGGTCGGTCTGGAAGATCAGAATCGTGGCGGTGTGCTGCATCTGGTGAAACTGGCAGATCGTGAATCTGCAATGATCGGCGATGTGATTCGATTCACAATCCGGTTTGAAAACACGGGGGATCTGAATCTGCACGATGTGCGAATTGTCGATAACCTGACGCCTCGACTGGAATACGTGGAAGGTTCCGCCACGATTGATGAGCAGCATCCGGGGGCTGTCATGGTGGAACCCAATGGCGAGGGCAGTTCTGTACTGACCTTCACGCTGGATGGCCCGCTGCAGGGACATAAAACAGGTGTGATCACCTTCGAAGCCCGTGTGCGTTAATGACCTTGTGGGGGCGTGGTGGTTCACTCAGACCAGCGCTGAAGCTGGTCGGCGTGGCAGAATGATTTGCGAGCCGGATTGTGAGTGAGGTCGATTCACAATTCCGGCCATTCGTCTGATCCATGCAGTGCGATCACGTCATCGCCCACATGCACTTCGCCGGCAAGGCGGACGACAGCAGTGATGCCTCCATGGGCCAGCATCGCGGCATAGCCTCCCGGTCCCAGATTGCTTTCCATGCGGGAACAGGGCGGACAATTGCCCGAGCCTGACAGGACGGCGGTGCCAATCCGAAAAGTCTGGTGACGCAGTGCGGCAAGGTTGATGCCGGAAACCACGATGTTTCTCCGCAGTAATTCCGGGTCCAAACGATCGCGGCGGAGCAGGGCAGCTACGACGGAAAGATGTTCGGCCTGAATCAGAGTGACCTGCCGTTTCGATCCGCGCTTCGGGCGGCAATGATGGTCGCCTTCGATGCCCCCGGTGACGATACGGACACTGTCCCGACGCTCGATCGCCGCTCTTGACGCAGGAGAAATTCCCAGCCATTCCACCCGACCAATGGCCGTGTTGGTCAGCAGCAGTTCCTTCAGCAGCTCCATGTTGTTTTCCCCCGAAAGATCGTCTGGGCCCGATTCCGCTTTGCCTCGGCTTCACGCTTTGGGCTCTATTCTAATCGCGGATCGTGGAGAAGCAGGTCCACGCCCGGAACTGTTTTGCTTTTCTTCAGGGTTCCCGGGATGTGGTCGGTGTGATGGTGAGACGTTGGCAACACTGGAGACGATGGTCGCGTTTCGCTGGATTGCAGAGAGGTGTTTGCTGAATTCGCGAAGTGCAATTCAGAGCGGACGTTTCGTCGGAGCGAAACGCGATGATCCGTCGGCCTCGCTGGTGGGCTTTCGGGGGAAAAGGTCGTGCTGAAAATCGGGCCTGCATCACAGGGCCCCAAAAAAGGATAAAGGCCTGTCGCGGAGTGCCGACA
>JALQWE010000235.1 GCA_023258825.1 Planctomycetaceae bacterium
GCAGTGCGTGTGGCGGGGGGATTCAGCGGTGCCGGCGTCTGGAAAGTGGAGACGGATCAGTCGCAGTGTTTTGCTGTGCGAAGGACGGAGCTGGCGGACGAGTCGGAGTGGATACGTGGCAACGCGATTTGCCGATGGATGTCACTGGTTGGTGATTGTGGAGTGACCTGTGTCCCGGTGCCTCTGAAACCGATGCGGGACAGCGGTGACGCAGCTACCCTGAAGAATCACCATCAGGATTATCTGGTGCGTGGTCTGGGGGGCGTCTGGCAGCTGGAAACTTGGATGCCCGGGGAATTTATTGCGGGGCGTCCGTCGGATACTGAGCTGACAGCGGCGATGCGGGTCCTGGAACAGATTCATCAGCTTGGTCGGGACGCGGGGCAGCGTGGGGACTTCACTTCGGCGCTGGCTGTGCGGAGGGGTGTTTCACCGGGCGTTGAGCGCAGAATGCGGATTGTTATGGAATTGCAGGCGGGTCTGCTGACCGGACTGGAAGCGGGGGCGAACCGGGATCCTGATCGCAGATTTGGTCAGGCCGCGGAACGAATGTGTGTGTGTCTGAGGAGTGGCCTGCGGCGACTGCAGACGCTGTTGTCGGCGGCGGTCTCAGAAGAGGTGGCATTGCAGCCGGTTCTGCGAGATCTGTGGCGTCCACATGTTTTGTTTCACGAAGGCCGCATCTCGGGCGTGATTGACTGGAATGCCGCGGCCACAGATCACGTCGTGCTGGATCTGACGCGACTGCTGCGCAGTTGGTATGGGACACATCACAAAGACCTATGGCGTGCTTACCGGGACGTCTGTGAAGTGCGACGATTCAGTGGTGCAGAATTCCGATTGCTGCGGGCCTGCGATGCCGCGAGTGTGCTGCTGAGTCCGGTCACGTGGTTGCGTCGTCGCTACAGCCAGCCTGTTGCGGGTCCAGCGGAGGAATCTGTAGTGATCCGTTTTGAGGAGTTGGTAACGACGGCGGAGAGTTTCGTCGCCAGTTCGCTGTTCTGAAATGCAAATGGAAATCCGTGGTGGAGACTAGGGACGGCCGGAGCGTCGTTGCTGTTCAATTCTGGCTGCGGCGCGGCGAGTTACGAATGCTCTCCACGTGAACAGAGCCAGCAGAGCAGGGCGGGGGAAGAGCAGACGGGACCAGAGTCCCCGGAGACCGCTGTGGTGTTCGAATTCGATGTGTTCATCGACATCCGTTGTGTGCTCATCAACCCGTAGAAACCTATGCGTGTGTCGCCACGACTTCATCGGACCGGCGATCTGAGTGTCGGTGAAGGATTCCCGGGACACATCGGAATGCAGCGCGGTCCAGCGGACCGGAATCGGACCCATCCACATGGTGAATTCACCGATGGATCCATTGGCAAGCGGATCAAACCGATGGACCTGCATGATCATCAATGGCGGAGTGAGCTTCTTCAGAATTCCAGTCTGGAAGTGAAACTCAGAAACGGACTCCAGGGACGCCTGAACTCGAAAACGATAATTGAAAACCGGCACAGGCAGCCCCTGACGTGCAGAGCGAATGGGAAAGGAACATCAGCCCCTGTGGAAGTCAGAAGGCTTCCACGAGCGGCGGTTCAGCACCGGCGGGTACCGGGGAATCCAGCTGGGCGCTCAGCGAAACGGTGGAGACCGGAGGGCCGGCCGATGTTCCGCGGGGCTGAGTCGCTGAGAAGGATGGATCGGGGGTGGGAGTGGCGACCGCGGGTGAAGCGGGAGCCGTGGGGATTTCGAATCCACCTGATCCCGATGCTGGCGGGAACATGCTGCTGCCGGGGCTCATCATGAACTCTGACGAAGGCATCCCAGGTTGCCCGGCAGGGAGCGAACTAGAAAAAGCTGGAGCGGGTTGCTGATGCATCGCGACAGGAGGGCTGGCAATTTGCCATCCACCGCCTGGAGGAACCGGGAGTGAACCCGAGTTGTAGTTGCCGGGGATGAATGAACCCTGAGGCATGCTGGCGATGGCGTTCCGGGGGAACTGAGCGGCCGTCTGTCCAGCGAAGGGTGAATTCATCATGGGCATGGAGGCCATCTGGTTGCCGGGATTTCGCGGAGCATAGTCAAAGGCCATGCGTTCGCCGGTCACCTGATAGGGGTGCATACCTCGAGCCATCGCGGTTGCGCCCATGGCATGGGACGGTCCGGCAGCCTGACCAGCTGCAGCGATGCGGGAATGAACGTCGGGTTGATTCCAGTCCACTCGAAGTGACTGCTGGTACATGGCCACGGCCTGATCTGGTCGGCCGGTTTCCTGATACAGTTCGCCAAGGTTTGCGAGTGCGATGGCATTGTTCGGATTGATTTCGAGGGCTCGCTGAAGCGCCTGACCGGCTTCCTGAACCTGTCCCTGACCACGATGCAGCCAGGCGAGTTCAATCTGTGGTTCAGCGTTGTAGGGCTGAGAGTTTGCCCATGTGGAGAGCATCGCCTGAGCTTCCTGGCCGCGTCCCTGAGCAACCATCAATTCAGCCAGTCCATGATAGGACGGCTGGTGTGACGGCGAAGCAGCCAGGGCCTGTCGGTAGAGTTGTTCTGATCCAAAGGCATCTCCGGTTTTCATCCGAACTCGGGCCAGGTTGGCCATGTAGTCCGGATTGGAGGGGTCTGACATCAGGGCCTGCTGAAATTCATCAGCAGCGGCGGCGTAATTACCACGTTCGTAGTAACCCATTCCGGAGGAGTTGGCGACGCTGCCGCCGATGGAGGAGCAGCCTGCGAGGAGAGTGACACCCGCGAGCCAGAACATGCCGCGAACCAATTGCTGCAGCCGTGTCGAGACCATGATCGTTGACCCTGTTGAGATAGGGAGGGCAATTCCGGTGACCATCAGTGCTGGTGCATGTGTGCAGTCAGAATCTGAGGGGCCGGTTTTGAGGAGAGATGGAGAGAGGGAACAACAGAGAGGACACTGATCGCCCGGAACCGTCGCTGAGAGAGGAAAAGTGCGATCGGAGGCCGGGGCGTTGAGGGTAAACTTGAGAAGAGATCTGAAGAATACGGGGGATTTCAGATTTTCAGCAACCCTGATTCTTTAAAAACATCTGATAGTGACCGGTCAGGGGGGCATGAACAGCAGAAACTGCCGAAGGCCGCGAGAACTCAGACGAGCAAAGGCAGAAAACGCCGAAGCCAGTGGATTGGTGGAAGATCGAGGCGGAATGCTCGTTGAGTGGGTGTGAAAGTTCCTCCAGAAGTCATCGGGAATGCTGTGGGTGGCACACCGCGGCGGTGCGGCTGTCTGCAGCGATTTCCGGGAATTTTTCGGGCTCGGCCGACGGCCTCGTGGCTTGAGGTGGAACAGTCTGCCCGGTTTACCGGGGGCTCTGAGGCGGTGATTTCGGGAATTGCCGTTTTACCACCTGAGTGGACTGTGACGGACGTAGGGATGCTATCGGGACGCTGGTGTTGGCTGAATGCCAGCGGGGTTGATGTCGATACAGACGGCATGCGTATCACAGACGGACAACTTGCTGTCTTCGAGAGTCAGTGCCTGGCGGTACTGGGCTGTTATCTGCGTCAGGAAGCGGAGCAGAAGGCAACGGATCCGGAGTACAATGGCTGGCTGGACCGGGTGCTGACAGTGCCCGACGTTGAAGCCCCTGTGTTGACTCAGGTGCACGGTCATCTGATTGCTGAGGGGCTGATTCGGTTTGAGTTTACGGGACGCACCAGGGGCTTGCAGTACCAACTGAGTCCAACGGGCCGTGACGCTGTGCTGAGAAATAGTCTGAGCCCACCGGAAGAGACTCGTGGTCACGAACAGGAACCACTCGAGTCTGTCGCTCAGGCGGCCTGACGCTGTCATATTCGCCATCAGCACCTGAGGGTGCCGGATGAATCCGGATTGGCGTGGCGTTCGGTAAGTGAGGGTTATGCCGGTTGCGGCGACTGCGGGGTTCTGCGCGTGTGAGAATGGCTCAAATCCTGCGTAGTGAGCCTGAGGATCGGGATTGCCACGCGGAAAATGACGCCTGCAACGGTGGGCAATGCGGAAGTACATTTCCCAGGGTCTGGCATTCGATAAGACGCTCAGTAGAGATGCGGTGGCATTGCGCGCTTTGAGAACAGATCAGAGGCTGGCTGGCCGGCGTGGCCTTTGGGGGAGAGCAGATGTCAAACATCCTGGAAGCAGTGAGCGGTGAAACGCAGGATTTTTACCGCCTGAAGACAGACCTGCATCGTCAGATCATTGATTTAATTGACTTCAGTCGGGCTGAGACACTTTCGGAGCAGGACCTGCGCAGCCAGTTGCGATCGCTGGCGGAGTATCTGTGTTCGCGTCAGGCGGTTTCGTTGACGAGTGAGCAGCGTGAGACGATTGTCAGTCAGTTGATGGATGAAATTTACGGATTTGGTCCGATTGAGGGCTTGATGACGGACCCCGCGGTGTCGGACATTCTGATCAATGGTCCGGAGCGGGTGCTGGTGGAACGACGCGGGGTGCTTGAGACCACGCCGATTCGATTTGCCGACGCGGACCATTTGATGCAGTTTATTCATCGCCTTGTGGGCCGTGCAGGTCGGCGAATTGACGAATCCAGTCCGATGGTGGACGCACGACTTCCGGACGGGTCTCGTTTCAATGCGATCATTCCCCCGTTGGCGCTGGCTGGTCCGACGGTTTCGATACGACGATTCGGTAACCGTCGTATTCAGCTGGAGGACCTGATTGATCTGGGCTCAATGGCTCCGGCCATGGCTGATTTTCTGGTGCTGGCAGTTCAGGGCCGAATGAACGTGATTGTGAGTGGCGGTACAGGTGCCGGCAAGACGACTCTGCTGAACTGCATGAGTCGTTTTATTCCTGACAGCCAGCGTGTGGTCACGATTGAGGAAACGGCGGAACTGGCTCTGCAGCAGATCGACGTGGTGTCTCTGGAAACGCGACTTCCGAATCTTGAGGGCCGTGGTGCCGTGACTCAGCGAGACTTGCTGCGTAACGCCCTGCGAATGCGACCTGACCGGATTATTGTGGGGGAAGCGCGAGGAGCGGAAGTTCTGGAAATGCTGCAGGCCATGAACACTGGTCACGACGGTTCGATGAGTACGCTGCACGCGAACGATGCCCGTGAAACTCTGGACCGACTGGAACTGATGATTGCTCTTTCCGGAGTGGAATTGCCTTCGCGAATTGCACGGCAGTACGTCTGTAATGCCGTGGACATTGTGATCCACGTGATTCGTTTGTTCACCGGGGAGCGGCGAATCACGAAGATTTCAGAGGTGTCGGGTCTGAAGGATGGCGAATGGAAGATGGACGACATTTTCGTCTATCGCACGACGGGTGAAGTGCGCGATGGGCGTCCCGTGGGAAGCTTCTTTGCGACGGGTCACCAGCCTCTGGCGCTTCGTCGACTGGCGATGGCTGGAACAAATATTGAACAGTTTCTTCCGTTGTTTGAGCCGCGTGAACTGAGAGCCGGAGAATGAGCCGGGGGTTGCTGAGTTTGCGGTCGCAGGTTGGCAATTCGGTGATAGTGGTAAGGTGGTTCGCTGAGAGAGCTGCCATGATGGGAACGAAGAGATGATCGCCCCGAACACCTCAACACGCTCCATTGAGCGTCGCCCGGAATTTGCGGACCTGCTTAAGGAGGACGTGTTTTTCTCAACGGGCTCCGGCACGGGGGTTGAGGAATCACTGAATGGCTGGTTTGATACACTGATGCTGCAGTCCGGCATCCGGACGCCACCGAAAGTCTGGCTGGGGTTGTGTCTGGTGTCTGCTGTCGCACTGGGTGGATTGGCGTTGGTCACGATGGAGCGAGTGCTGCTCTCGGTATTTGCCGGGATGACCGGGTTGCTGATTCCGGTGATTGTTGCGCAGGTCAGTCGAGCGCGTCGGCAGTCCGCGATGTCGTTGCAGTTGCCGCCCATGGCCGAAGAGTTGTCGCGTGTGGCGCGTACGGGGCGCAATCTGGAGCATGCGTTTCTGACGGTTGCAGCTGACACGCCGGCACCGCTGGGTGATGAATTGCGGATCAGTGCGCGACGGATTGAGATGGGGCTGGATGTGGCCACGGCGACTCGGGACCTGGTGGACCGTACCGGCGTGTCGACGCTGGCCATGCTGACGGCGGCCATCGCTGTGAATCAGGAAACGGGCGGGGACTTGATTCAGGTGCTGGAGCGGATGGCGATTTCGGTGCGAGACCGCCTGCACTTTGTGGCTCGTCAGCGAGCGGCCACGATT
>JALQWE010000236.1 GCA_023258825.1 Planctomycetaceae bacterium
AAGTCGTCGAAAACTATTTCCGCAGCCTTCAACAACGGATTGTTGATGCACTGTCGACACTGGATGGACAACCTTTCCGCAGAGACAGCTGGACGCGTCCTGCCGGCGGTGGCGGCGTTTCCTGCCTGATCGAAGAAGGCAACCTGGGGCTGCTTCGCGCTGTTGAGGGTTTCGACCCCAACATGAACACGCGGTTCAGCACGTATGCCAGCTACTGGATCAAGCAGTCCATCAAACGGGCGCTGGTCAATTCCGCCAAGACAATCCGCATTCCGGCCTACATGGTGGAACTGCTGTCCAAGTGGCGACGTGCGACAGCAAAGCTGACAGACGAGCTCAACCGCACACCGACGCCGGAAGACATCGCCCGCGAGTTGGGAATTCCCAAGAAGAAACTGCGGATCGTGAAGAAGGCGATCACGCTGTACAACGCCACACCGCAATCGGATCCGGAAGAAGGCGGGTTGACGCTCGGCGATATCGTTCCCGATGAACGGGTGCGCGGGCCGGAGGATGAGCTGATCAATTCTGATAATCTAGTGCATGTCTCGAGACTGCTCGACGAGATGGACCCGCGTGAGGCGACGATTCTGAAAATGCGATTCGGCCTTGATGATTGCGAGCCTCAAACGCTGAAGGAAATCGGTGAATCGCTCGGGTTGACTCGCGAACGTGTTCGTCAGATCGAAGGGGAAGCCCTCCGCCGACTCTACCGCAGCCTCAGCGGTGATCAGTAAGCGAGTCGCTGTAATCAGCCCGGGCTCGTGTCATTCGTGATGTCTGCGAGCCCGGTTCGCCAATTCACGTCCGGCCACCGTCAGCGATTGTCGGTTCCCCTGAAACTTGCGGCGTGACTCCCGGGCGCCGTTGACGTTTTCGGCTTCTCTGCGGCGTCGGTAGATGGGTTTTCGGGCTTCTTCAGATCGCTGCAGCGCTGTGCCGGTCTGCCGATGGCGGCATCTGGAAATCATTGGGATGCCACCGAGGCCTGAAACACAAGAGCGGTCAACTGCTGGGTTCTGCCGGCGCGGGATTGCCGTGGGAATTGCATTTCCATTACCGCAAAAGCAGCGGTTCCACTTTTCGTTCGGTGGCTCGCAGGGTATTTTTCCCTGAATTCTGCCTCATGCTGAATTCTCACACGCCACATCCGGTCGGATACCAGACCAATGAACGAACCAGTAGCGCATCGGGACTTTGTCCGTCAAATCGTCGAAGACGATCTCAGAACCGGTAAGTGGGATGGTCGCATCCACACGCGATTTCCCCCCGAACCGAACGGATACCTGCATATTGGGCATGCGAAGAGCATTTGTCTGAACTTCGGAATCGCGGCGGAATATGGCGGGAAGTGCAACCTGCGATTCGACGACACAAATCCGGAGAAGGAAGACACGGAGTACGTCGATTCCATTATGGAAGACGTACGATGGCTTGGGTTTGACTGGGAAGATCGGCTGTTTTACGCCTCTGATTACTTCGAGCAGTTGTATCAGTGGGCTGAAACCCTGATTCGCCTCGAAAAAGCCTATGTCTGCAGTCTGACTCTGGATGAAATTCGGGCCGGGCGAGGTACTCCGACGGAACCCGGGATTGCCAGTCCCTGGCGCAGCCGCACTGTGGATGAGAATCTGGATCTGTTCCGCAGAATGCGAGCCGGCGAGTTCCCGGACGGGGCGCATGTTCTCCGCGCGAAAATTGACATGGGGCACCCGCATATGCTGTTGCGGGACCCGATCATGTACCGCATCCGCCATGCAGAACATCACCGCACGGGAAACCAGTGGTGTATCTATCCCACATACGACTATGCACACGGACAGTCCGATTCGATAGAGCAGATTACACACTCCATCTGCACGCTGGAATTTGAAAATCATCGACCTCTGTACGACTGGTACTGCCAGGCACTGGGCATTCATCATCCCCAGCAGATTGAATTCAATCGCCTGAATCTGACGTATACGATGATGAGTAAGCGTCGCCTGCTTGAGCTGGTCAAAGGCAATTACGTGCGTGGCTGGGATGATCCTCGCATCCCGACATTGCGCGGGCTGAGGCGGCGAGGTTACACACCGGAAGCGATTCGCGCCTTCTGTGCCAGCGTGGGGGTGACCAAACACAACGCCACCATGGACATGGGGGTGCTTGAAAATCACATTCGCGAAGATCTGAACAAACGAGCAGAGCGGCGGATGGCGGTGCTTGACCCCGTCAAAGTGATCATCACGAATTATCCGGAAGGGCAGTCTGAAGAGTTGCCGGCGGTCAATAATCCGGAAGACGCTGCTGCGGGAACCAGATCTGTCCCCTTCAGTCGCGAGCTCTGGATTGAGCGCGACGACTTTATGGTTGATCCACCGAAAAAGTTCTTTCGCCTCGCCCCGGGACGTGAGGTACGACTTCGCTGGGCCTATTTCATCACCTGCACGCATATCGTCCAGGACAGTCAGGGGCAGGTGCAGGAAATTCACTGCACCTATGACCCGGCGACAAAAGGCGGAGATGCTCCGGACGGCCGCAAGGTCAAAGCAACACTGCACTGGGTGTCTGTGCCGCATGCTGTCACTGCGGAAGTTCGGCTTTATGACCATCTCTTCCGTACTGAAGACCCCGACGATGTTGCTGATCCGGCCCTGGACTGGAAGTCAAATCTGAACCCGAATTCCCTGCACACTGTCAGCAGTGCGAAACTGGAACCGGCATTAGGGCAGGCGCCACAGGGAGCTCGTTTTCAGTTCGAGCGGCTTGGTTATTTCTGCGTGGATGCGGACTCCACGCCGGAGCGTCCAGTGTTCAATCGGACGGTGACATTGAAGGATCAGTGGGCAAAGGAGCAGGTGAAGTCCTGAACTTTGCTGCGCGCCAGAAAGCGTTATGGGGCTGTGCTTGATCAGTCCCTCCTGCCCGCTCTGGTTGTCTATGTTCTGATGCCCCCTTGGTGCCCAGGGGGGCCTTTTTATCGGCAAATTCTGCCGAAAAAGGGCGAGTCTCGGCGAATCTCGCCGCTGTTTTACAACGCTCTTTCAGGGGCGAAAAAATCCGCTTTGGAATTTTCTTGACATTGCTCCCCGTCCAGGCATCCATTCCAGCCGTCGTCAGTGTTCCACCTCGACAAGTTGTGGAACACCGGCGGCGGTCGGTGATGGTCAACAGCAGGTCGCCTGTTTCCTTCCCGGAACAGGAAGACTCAGTTGTCTGGTGAGTTCGCGGTGGCTGGGAGGGCTGGCAAGGCCTCAACGTCCTGACGCCCCGAATCCGCAACGAATCCCTGTACCCTCTGGCAAATTCGGTCTGGAGCCGATTGTTGGAAATCGGTACAAACCGCCGCAGCGGAGAATCCTCAGCGGATTTCCCGCGGACAATGGAATTTCAGACGCATGGATTTTTCCGGGCCACAGGGATCGTGTCCCCGAAAAATCTCCGTAAATGTCCTCGTTATGATTTCGGTTTTCGCGAAATCATGACATCGGAAGGGAGTCCGATGGTGAAATCTCTTGCTGTCCTGTGTTGCATGACGGTTCTTGCCTGTGCCACGGCGAATGCTCAAAGTCGCCCGGCAGCCAAAGGTCCAGTGCCTCAGCAACCGCCTGCCGCCAGGGCCTCTGTTCCTGTGCGTCCTGCGGGAGCAACCAGAAATGATGAGCCCGCGGCCCCGGGTGATTCAGAAAAACAAGCTGTCGTCGAAGTGAAGGGCGGTGTCCCGGAGCGACGTCTTCCCGTGATGAACGCAGAGCTGCAGGCTCAAATGGACGGCGTGCTTGAGAAATGGTCTAAAGCAAGCGAACAGATTACCCGGCTCGAGGGCAACGTCACACGCATGGTTTACGATCTGACGTTTGAAACGGAATCTCAGGCGAGGGGCGAGTTTGCCTATGAGAAACCCGACAAAGGTCGCATTGATATTACTCCGGAAGCCATCACGGACAAGCTGATCGCTGAACGGGAACAACTTGTGGAAAAGGCAATTTTGGAAAAGAAGCCGCCACGAGTGCGATGCCGCAAGGACGGTAAGCCCTTTCAGCTGGTGACCTGCCAAAGTGAGCAATGGTGGTGCGACGGCACACGCATTTTCAGCATCGACCTGCAGAAAAAACAGGCCCTGGTCAGCCAGATCCCTGTAGAAATGCAGGGCGGAAACATCATGGATAGCCCGTTGCCGTTCCTGTTTGGAATGCCTCCTGAGCGGGCAAAGCGTCGATTTGAAATGGGTTTTCACGAGGGCCGTTTTGACTCAAAGGCCCCAGTTGTGCGTCTGGTGATCTACCCCAACCTTCCTCAGGATGGTCAGAACTGGCACCATGCGGATGTGATGCTGGACATGAAAACAATGCTCCCGGTGGCGGTGCAGATGTATGATCCCGCGGAAACCCGGATCACCGTGTATCGATTCTCGGATCTGCAGATCAACGAAACCCTTTTCCAGAAACTGATCTTTCGCAGCGGATTCACCCCGTCGCTGCGCGGATACAACATCGTCACTGTCAGTCCGGAAAACGGCGGCGTTCCGGAAAACGGCGGTGGTGCTGGGGCGGAAGTCGCCGGGGGCCCGGTGGCTCCTGGAACCGTGCCGGATCTCAAGGGGGTGTCGTTCAAAGCTGCCGTTGCGGCACTTGAGGAACTGGGGCTTAAGCGACACAAGGATCCGCAGCTCAGTCAGGTCTCGCTGCTCGAAGGCAGCCCTGCCAGCGAAAAGGAGCAGATCTATACGGTGGAATCCCAGTCACCGCAGGCAGGTTCGCCAATCATGCCCGGCACGAAGGTCACGCTGAAGTTGTTCACGGATCCGGCGCGAACAAAAACAGCGGAAAAGAAGGGCGACACAGCAACTCGGTAATGCCGGTGTTGACGAGACTCGTTTCCCAGCGGCCGAACCGACGGGTGGCAGCTGAGTCTTGTGAGAGCCTTGTGACGATCAGTACTCCGCGATGTGCCGCGCGGGTTCGTGCGGCACGTTACGAATGGGTTGAGCTGTTGATCGCCAATGTCGGGGAAGTTTTCGCCGGGCTGGCACTACATGGTTCAACCGTCAGCGATTGGCGTTCCGCTCTGTCAAAGGTATTGCTCAGATCAGCGTAGCGCAATCCAGCAAACAGTCACTTTTCTGAAATGAAGCCGGGAACACTGATTCACCGCGTCGATGCCAATTGGTACTCGCGGTTTTTCGCAGAAGCTTACACCGGCGGAACCATTCCGGCCTCCACCAATAACAAGCGGACCGGAATCGCGGATTCACGGAGTCCGGAAATTCGGGCGACCGCTGCCCGATACTCATTCATCTGCGAACGATAGTGTTCACACTTCTGTCGCACCCAGTCGTCCATGGGGCCAGAGACACGGTCAGTTTTAAAGTCCAGAATCTCAGCGGCGACGATCCGGCTGCCAACACGGACCTGTACGAGACGGTCGATCGTTCCCTGCACCAGTTCACCCTGTGCGGCGAACACGTAGGTTCGTTCCCGGTCCACAACGAGCTTTGCTTCTCCTGCGTTGACACGTGGAAGCCACTCCGCAAACAACGCTGCGTTGCCCGCTGTCGACGGGTCAAACACAGCCCTGATCTCCGGGGCATCGAGGGTTTCAAGGAATTGAGGAAGCAACTGATCCACGGTCTGATCTGCAATCAATAGCTCGCGTGCCTTTTGTCGCAACACTGACTGATCCGGGAGCTCGCCGGGCTGAAGCCATTCAATACACTCAAACCAGCTGTGAAACAGGATGCCTCGAACCCGAGGATCCACTTTTGCGGCCCCCTTTGCGACCGTGACTGGTCGTGCATCCCGGCGCATCAGACTGGAGACATCCGGCAGATTCAAACGGCGTTCATCGTGACGCGACGGAGCACGTCGGGAGAGTCCGCGACGACGACCATCCGGCATCGGCGCGAGGGAGATTTTCGGCAGGGAGACATCGGCTTTGGGCTTCTGTGTCACTGGACGAATCATTGCGGGAAGGTTTTGATACCAGATTGGGTTCCCCGTCTCATACACAACACTTGATTCTTCTGCCTGAGGTTGATCACTCAGTGTCGCCAGCAGCAGACCGGCATAGGTTTTGGGAGCTTTCGGTGATGTGATCGGTTCCGCCAGCATGGTCAGGCTGTGCTTCGCTCGCGTTAACGCGACGTAGAACAGGCACAGACTCTCATTGACCTGACGGCGGATGGTGTGTTCAAACGCCTGCTGGATTGGTTGGGG
>JALQWE010000237.1 GCA_023258825.1 Planctomycetaceae bacterium
TGCTGCTCTATGTCTGCGAAGGCACTCTGCGATTGCCATTCAAACCGCACGTGTGTTTGGTGCCTTTGCTTCCTCACGTGAAACTTCTTTGACGCACGCTGAAAGGGTGTGCGATTCCGGGGCCACCGCGTTGTGGCCGCGCGCCTTATTTTGGTTGCCCGCAGGCCCCTGGATTGTGACTTTTCGCTACAAAGGTGCATGGTACCCAATAATGTCGCCCGCAGACTCCTGGATTTTGACTTTTCCCCGCAAAGGTGCATGGCACCGAGGTGGTTGGGGGGTGAGCTTGTCAGGAAAAATGATTCTCGTAGGATTCGTGCGGGGTTGATTGGTCAGGGTTGCCGTGAGATGGGGGGACGTGATGGAGTTATCGGAAGTTGGTAAGGTTGCGCGACTGGCGAGATTGAAGCTGAGTGAAGTGGAGCTTCAGGATTGCCATAAGCGGTTGGGGGATATTCTGGAATATGTGAAGCTGCTGGATGAGGTGGACGTCGCTGGGGTGGCTCCAATGTCGCATCCGGTTCCTGTTCAGAACGTGTTCCGGGAGGACGTGCCGGTCGAATCGTTGTCACGGGACGCGGCGCTGCAGAATGCGTGCAAGACGGATGGGCGTTTCTTTCTGGTTCCGCGAATTCTTGAGGAGAAGTAGGGATGGCGAGGAGTTGAGCCGGGACTGACCTCGGGTGTGTGAAATGAGGAAGAATGGGTTGAACAACTCCTCGAATGTCCCACCGAAAGAATGCCTACATTCGTTTCAAACCTCGCATTCCGACTCTCAGAGTGTGAAAATGTGAATCGATTCTGTGACTTCGCCCTGGTGACCGGTTAGAATCAGGTCGGTTTTCAACGCAGGGTTTTTTGTTCCTACGGGATGGTTTCCATGACAAACGTTGCTGATCGATTGATTTCCAGCCAAACCCTGGCCATTTGGTCTCCCGGGCCAATGGAGCTCGGCATTATTCTGGTTATTGCGTTGGTGCTGTTTGGTAACCGGCTTCCTGGAACCATGCGGTCGCTTGGACAGAGCCTGAAAGAATTCAAGAAGGGTATGCGTGAGGGAGAAGAGGGCGAACCGTCGGACCGGTTGCAATAGTCTGCACTTTGTGTGCGATTCGTCTGCAGTGTGGTCATTGTCCCTGGTCTGAGCGGTCAGATTTTCAGGGGCTTTTGTGGCTGTTGACCTGATGCGGCGGGGAACTCTACTGGAACACGTGGCTGTTCACTGAGGAAATGGACCATGGGCTTCTTGCCTGGTGTGGGCTCAACAGAGATGCTGATTGTCGGCATCATTGCGTTGCTGCTGTTTGGCAGGAATTTGCCAAACGTGGCCAAAAACATGGGCAAGAGTCTCGCCGAATTGAAAAAGGGGTTGTCGGGGTTTCAGGACGAGTTTCGCAACGTCACTCGGGAAGCAGAACGATCCGTCAACTACTCGTCTTCTGCTGCTTCCGGTGCGGCAAAGCCAGCGGCTCAGGAGCGTCCGAAAGTGACGTCGGAAGTCGCGGCTTCGGATGATTTCAGTGCTCCCAGATTTGATCTTGATTGATCCCGGGGGGCGAAGATGGACGAGGGCCGTCCTGCTTCAGTTGATTTCAATCCCTACGAACCGTCTGAGGTCATTGACCGTCGTGCACTGGGGTACAAAACTCTATTCATTCTGTGTGTGACAGCCTTCCTGGTATTCTCAGCGTCGTTGATTTGTGTCTTCGGGACGGTGTTGCTTGGGTTGGTTCTGTGGTTGGAACTGTCTCTGAAGCGGCAATTTGACTGGGGCACCATTCGGGAACTGGTGCCACTTCCTGCGATGGCGTTCTGCGTGACGCTTGGTCTTTTGATCGCCATGCTTTCAACGCGTGCGGTTGTCCTTAGAGTAGTCTCGAGATTTCGGCTACTGGCTCAACTGACCAGCAGGCGGGCAGAAATGCGTGAGCAATTACGGGAGTACCGAAAGTCGGTTTCAGAAATGAAACCTTAGAGGTGCAAGAGCCACATTGGGAACCGACCTGTCTGGCACAACCGCTACCTGCGAGAGGGGCGAAATTCTGCAACCGCAAATGACCAATCAGTTTGCCGTCAGTTTCGAGGACGTGGAGTCTGCGTCGCTTCGGATTCGCACATGCGTACGTAAGACTCCTGTACTTGACGTGGCTGGCTACCCGGGGAGTGCTGTGCGGGGGTTGTGGTTGAAATGCGAAAACCTGCAGCATGGTTTCGCGTTCAAGGCGCGCGGGGCCTGTAATGCGGTGATGGCGCTGAGTGACACGGAGGCACAGCGTGGGGTTGTGACCCATTCGTCCGGCAATCACGCCGCGGCATTGGCTCGCGCGGCAGTTCAGCGGGGAATTCCCGCCTACATTGTGATGCCGACGAATTCGGCCCGGGTGAAACTGGAGGCCGTGCGACGCCTGGGAATTGAGCCATTGCTGTGTGAACCCACGTCGGCTGCGCGGGAGCAAATGGCGGCTGACGTGCAGCGTCAAACAGGCGCGATTCTGATACACCCCTTTAATCATCCGGACGTCATTGCCGGGCAGGGGACCGCGGCACTGGAGATACTCGAGCAGGTCCCGGACCTTGACACACTGATCGTGCCGGTGGGCGGTGGCGGACTGCTTTCCGGCACGTTGATCGCTGTGAAAACGCTCAGGCCGGACGTTCAGGTGATCGGAGCGGAACCTGAATGGGCGGACGACGCCTTTCGAAGTCTGCAGTCGGGAAGAATTGAGCCGGCGGTGCGTACGGATTCTGTGGCTGACGGCCTGCGAACACCGCTGGGTTCGCTGACATTTCCGATCATTCGTGCGTTGGTCGATCGGATCCTGTGTGCCAGCGAGGAGCAGATACTTCGGGCAACGGGCGAGGTGGCGCGGCATTGTCGATTGATCGCGGAACCTTCCGGCGTGGTGCCACTGGCCGTGCTTCAGCAGCATTCCGAAATCTTTTCGGATCGCCGTGTGGTTGCTCTGGTTTCCGGTGGCAACCTTGATGATCCAGGCCTGATCGCCCGATTTCTGTCGCCAGGTCAGCGGGGCGAATAGAGAGGCCGCTGCGATTGCTGATGACGAATGTAGCTATTCGCCTCGCACGATCCCCAGAATAAACTCTATGGAGTCAGCAATCGGTTCTGGTGCCTTTCCCTTCCAGCTCGTCAGTCCATTCTGCTCGATGAGGAACAGTGCGGGAGTGATTGTGATCGGTGAGCCCGGCTCCGTGGGGGTATCTGAGACACCCCAGCGATTGCAGCAGGATTCCGGAGTTCCTGCATTTGTATCCCGCAGAACTGGAAAAGGGTAGGAAAGTATTTGCGGTTTGATGTCCGGGGCGAGTGGTGTGGAGATTGCCAGAACTACAAACCCAGCCCTTTTGAGTGTCGGATAAAACTCACGTAGTTTCTGCAGTACAGGATCGCGGTCCGGGCCTGAACGAGGATCAAAAAAGGCCACGAGGATACGGTGGCGACTGACATAGCCCTGCAACCGCACTGGACGATTGTTCTGGTCGAGCAGTTGGAAATCGGGGGCTGGACGGGCGGAGATACTTCGAGCGGATCCGGGCGCCGCCTGGTGCGGATTCTGCAGTCGCCACGCGGTGGACCCCACAACAGCGGACAGCAGCACCATCAGGATCAGAAATCGAGGTTTCATTTGGTCAGCACTCTTTGTCCGGACAGATACGAAGAGTCCCCCTGGAAGCTCCTTCCGTCTGAGGGGATTCAGAATCGGGAGAGTCGAGGGATCGAAGCCGCCGGGACAACGCAATCCCGAAGACTCAGGCGGCCATTCGTCTGCGAGCGAACTGACTACGGATATCCAGCACCGCCTCGATAACATCGGCCACATCCTGATCCGACATGGACGGGGACAGTGGCAGACTCATCATATTCCGGTAGGCGGTATGGGCGACAGGAAAATCATCGGGATGGTAGCCGTATCGATTTCGATAATACGAATGCATATGGATCGGGATGAAATGGACGGAGGTACCGATGTTTCGGGCCGTCATTTCCTCAATCACCTGATTGCGATCAATGGTGAGTTCACTGGGACGCATGCGCAGGACGTAGAGGTGCCAGGCATTGCGAACATGATCGCGGGTCGACGGTGTGATGAAAGCCGCGTGCGGCGCGAACGCAGCGTTGTAAGCCGCGACAATTTCCTGTCTGCGTTCCTGCATCCGGGAAAAGCGTCGCAGCTGTTGAAGGCCGAGGGCGGCCTGAAGATCTGTCATGTTGTATTTGAAGCCGGGTTCGACGATGTCGTAGGACCACTTGCCACCCGCAGCATAGCGACTCCACGCCTCACGATTCATACCGTGCAGGCTGATGATACGGGCTTTGTCCAGCAGTTCCTGGGGGCCGGTGAGCATACCGCCTTCACCCGTCGTCAGGTTTTTGGTGGCATAGAAGCTGAATGCCGTCAGGTTTGAGTTGCACCCGATGGGCACACCCTCAAATTCTGCTCCAACGGCGTGTGCGGCGTCTTCGATCAGGTGCAGGCGATACTCATCCGCGATGGCCCTGAGCGCTTTGAGTTCCACGGGATGTCCGGCGTAGTGCACAGCGATGATGGCTTTGGTGGCGGGAGTAATGGCTCGTTCGACCGCATCGGGCTGGATATTCAGCGTGTCGGGTTCAACATCCACGAGCACGGGGCGAGCCCCGACGTGTTCAATCACGTTGACTGAGGCGGCGAACGTCATCGGCGTGGTGATCACTTCATCACCGGGGCCGATGTTCAGGACTTTCAGGGCGACATGCAGTCCGGCAGTGCAGGAATTGAGCGCAAGTGCACCAGGCGTCTGGAAGGCCGCGCGAAATTCCTGTTCGAACTGTCGCGTCCGGGGACCTGCCGTCAACCAGCCTGACCGGAGTGCTTCAATAACTTCATCGATCTCTTCCTGTCCGACGAGCGGAAGAGAAAACGAAAGGAATTTTTCACGCACGGCTGACCTCCCTGTCGCAAGTGCAGAAATCTGCGGGGCAACTTGCCCGAATGGTGTTTGAGTTTTCTAAAGCCTCGAAGGCCTGTGAACCGCTGAATTCCGGCCGATAGAACCTGTTCCCGACGCCGAATCCAACGGGCAGCACCCCGTCCGTTGAGGATATCTAACACGTTTCGGCATTTTCTGCCAGAGGAACCTGAACACCTTGTGTTTGCCTGACGCGCCGCTTTGGAGGGCAGAATTTCGAGTGGGGAACCGATGAGCTTCCGGCACCGACGGGCACCGGTTACGCTGCGGTAATCCGATGTCGGCGACGCTGACAATGAGGCCGATCGACAGCTGTTTTCGGAGGTGGGGGCTGAGATGGCGAAACGGCGGCGAACGACGCGATTCCGGGGTAACACGGAGATGACAGAGGACACAGAGTTTCAGGGCGAAGCGCGATGAATTCTGCAGCATTGTCTGAAACATTGGCGACGGAATTGTGGTGACAGTGTTCCACACGTATTCGGGCTATTTTTCCTGTGTTTCGCCATCCGGGGCGAGGGCCTGTACAAAACGGGGAGTTGACGGTGATGGGATCTGCTGTTTGGGCTCTCGTTTCTCGAGGGCTTTCGATTGCCGGAATTCCGGTGGGTTTTCTGATGTTGTTCTCAATGCCACTGCCGGCCCAGGAGGCAGGAAGCCTGCGTGTGCTGTCGTGGAACATTCATCATGGCGAAGGCGTTGATGGGAAGCTGGATCTGGAGCGGATCGCTGCGGTGATTCGCGGCGTAAATCCGGACCTTGTCGCGCTTCAGGAAGTGGAAGTCGGGAGCAGCCGCACAAATCGGGTGGATCAACCCGCCGAGCTGGCGAGGATGACCGGATTGACCTCTGTGTTTCAGCAGAACATCGCGTTTCGCGGAGGCGGATACGGAAATGCGATCCTGTCCCGCCTGCCGGTACATTCCATCACGAGGCTGTCTCTGCCCAACCACGAAAATGGGGAACAGCGGGGAGCCCTGAGTGTGCAGTTGCGCTTGCCGGATCGCCCTGACTTGCTGACGTTTATCTGTACGCATCTGGACCATCGTCCGAACGACCGGGAACGTCGGGAATCGGCCGAAGCCATCGAGCAACACATTACAGCAGTGCCCGAGGGATTGATGATTCTGGCGGGCGACCTGAACGCGGTTCCGGAATCCCCGGTGCTCGACATTTTTAGCCGCCAGTGGACGATTGCGGGCAGTGAACC
>JALQWE010000238.1 GCA_023258825.1 Planctomycetaceae bacterium
CGTGGTTTCAAACCCAAACGCAGCAAACACGCTGGCTCACCTGGCACTTCCCCCCGAAAAGTTGCCGAATTGCAACAGGGCCGTACCGAGGGGAGAAAATCACCCTGGCAATAGAATTTTTTCAACTCCACTGTTTCGCACGGTCTCCACGCATGTTTAAGATTTGCAACCATGATGTCGTTTCACCGCCTACAATTCTGCTCCCTTCCGGTCGGCGCGCTGTGCGGAGTCCCCCTTCGCATCAGCTTTCTGATTCCGGTTGCCGCTGCCATTGTGGCCACGCGACTGCAGGACCCCGTTTCCGGAATCATCGTCCTGCTGGCACTGTTATTCAGCCTGTTACTTCGTGAAGTCGTGCATCTGGTGGCCTGCAGACAAGTCGGTGGTTCATCGGGCGCAAGATTGCTCTGGCCACTCGGTGGACTCTCCCCTGATCCAGCACCCTTTTATGAATCGTCCCGGGCCTTCCTCTGCCTGATCTCCGGCTCACTGTGCAGCCTGGCACTGGTTGTCAGCAGTGCCGCCTGTCTCAAAGCCATCGACCAATTGCCGCAGGACTGGCTGCTGCCCCTCGACTTATCGCGGATCACCTTTGCAGACGATCCCGGTATTCGGCTGCTGCAGTTCACATTCGTCATCAACTGGAATCTGCTGCTGCTCAATCTCATTCCGGTCAAACCACTCGACGGCGGATACCTGATGCAGGGCTGGCTGAATCGCCACGCCGGGAACATCTCAAGTCGCGAACAAACCTATCGCATCGGCAGTGTGCTCTGCCTGACCGGCCTGATCACCAGTCTGTTCTTCGACCACAGCGGCCTGGCAGTACTCTCCGGCGTACTGCTGTTCCTGCAGCTTGCAGAATCATCGCGCTGGTTCGAAGCCGATCTGTTTTCAGAACTCGAAGATCGGCTGCATGCCGGTTTAATCCCGGACGACGATGATGATGACGACGACGACGATGATGTGTTCAGCCAGTTCCACCGTGACTTTCACAGTCCGCATTTCGACGAAGGCGGCCCTGGACCGTCACGTCGCATGTCTTCGGAAACCCCGTCGCCGGCATTTGCTGAGCCCCCCCATCGGCCGCACCCGGAAGTGGATTCCGTGGACGATTCGGAAGTTGATCAGATACTTGGCAAACTGCATGCCAGCGGACGCCAGTCACTGACTCCCCGGGAACTCGCCATTCTGAACCGCGCCAGCGTACTCCTGCGTCAACGCAACGACCGCAGATAGCCTCCAGCACACACATCCTCATCACTCGCAGCCATCGTTGCAGATCGCTCGCGCGAACAGCCACAGCCCGCGCCGCAGCGTCCTTCCCGGCAACCCCGCACGCAACTGTGTCCTGCCTGGCAATCTCAGCACGATCACATCTGTACTGAACAGTGCCTGCATAAGCTTCACCCGCATAAGCTTCACCGGCCGCACAAAATCACCGATGGCACTACAGCCGACGAAGTCCATCTTCCTTCATCGGATTCGGAATGGCCTCATCGATCTCGTTGATTCGACGCAGTGTTTGCTGATCAAGAATCAGATTGGTCGCCGCCAGACTCTCCTCAAGCTGTTCCACCGTTGTGGCCCCGATAATTGTCGAGGCCACAAAATCGTGCTGCTTGCTCCAGGCCACCGACAATGCCGTCAGTGAAACTCCCAGATCATCAGCAATCACGCTCAGCCGCGAAACCGTCTCGCGCGTTCTGTCATTCAGAAATCGTTCGGCCAGCCGCTGCTGACGTTCACCCAGCTTGCGATACTCCGTGAATCGGGCACCTGGTGGATCGGCATGGCGATACTTGCCGGTCAGCACACCGCCACCGAGGGGCGAAAACGGCAGCAGGCTGATGTTTTCGCGACGACAAACCTGAGCCAGCTCACTTTCACAGCGACGATTGATCAGACTGAAGTTATTCTGAATCGTATCATACCGACAGAGATCAGATTTCTCTGCAGCCGCAAGACTCTTCATCACGCCCCAGCAGGTTTCATTGCTGCAGCCAATGGCCCGGATTTTTCCCTGACGAACCAGTTTCGTCAGAGGCTCCAGGACGTCTTCGTAACGCGCACCATGGTCAGGCCAGTGCGTCTGATACAGGTCAATATAATCCGTCTGCAGTCGACGCAGACTGGCCTCGACAGCACGCACAATCTGCACCCGGTCCAGCGCCGAGTGTCCATGGCGCACGGGAGGCACAAACCAGCCATGAGCCGGGCCTGTAATCTTTGTCGCCACAATGACAGACTCGCGCGGCCTGCTTTTCATCCAGCGACCAACGATTTCTTCAGTCCGCCCGAAGGCCTCCGCCGTGGGTGGAACCGGGTACATTTCCGCGGCATCCAGAAAATCAATTCCCGCGTCCCACGCCCGATCCATGATCCGGAACGACAATTGTTCATCACACTGACTGCCGAACGTCATCGTGCCCATGCAGATTTCAGAGACAGTGATGCCACTCCCTCCAAGTCGTCGCCGTTTCATCAAATCGCCTCTTGCCGTAAACGCATCGAACACGGATTTGTCGTGGAAAAACCGGGCTGCAGCCGCGATCGGCTGTCCGCACACTGCCCACAGACCTGCTCCATTGAATTCTGAATCAGGATCACTGCGATGTCGAGTCTCAGCGTCGGTCGCAATTCCCTGCGGTCGGCAGGCACTGAACCGAACCAGGCTGCACGGGCAGCATTTGCAAATTGACGACGTTCCTGCGATCGTCCGCAGTATTCAGGAACTCACAGTGCTGCCGGCGTCCCGACCGCGCAGCATTCAATCCACTGTCTCAATGGTCGTTCAGCCACTGCCCGTACAGGTCGCAACCGCAACGGCAGTCCGCTGTCATCGGCCTCATTCTCTGCCATCCCGAGATCGCTCGTAGTCAGCCTTCATGTCTCTGCGCATCATTTCCGGTAAGTACCGTCGCCGACTGTTGAAAACTCCCACCGATGACTCAACACGGCCCTACACCGATCGCGTTCGGCAAATGACGTTTGATCGCCTCGGCGCCTTCCTGCCCGGGGCGCGAGTGGCAGACATCTTTGCTGGTGTCGGAACCATGGGCATGGAAGCACTCAGTCGCGGTGCCGCGTCCTGTGTGTTCTTCGAGGCCAGCTCTGAAATTCATGAACTGCTCACCGGAAACGTACGCAACATCGCTCCGGACGCGCGCGCCATCTGCTGGAAAACAGACATCCGCAAAACATCGTTCCGTCCGCGAGGCGGCGATGACTGCATTCCCTATTCTCTGATCTTCTTTGATCCCCCCTACAAGATCGCCGATCAGGTCTATCCGCGAGGAACACTGGCGCCAGCACTCAAACTGCTATCCCGGGAAACGCTGTCCACTCCCGATGCCATCCTTGTTCTGCGGACGCCGGAACGCTTTCCAACCCCGGAAGTTACCGGCTGGGTGGTTCATGACTGCTGGGAATTGTCCTCTATGATGATCTGGATCCTGACCAAACCAGACGCATGGACAGAAGATCGCGAAGAAGCCGCTGAGAGCCACGATGAGCTTTCCGGCCAGCTCAACGATCCCGCACAGAACGAAGAAGCCGAATCAGACGCCGACGTTTAAGACTGCTCGCCGAAGTCTCAGTGCAGCTGGTTCAGAAACCGCTCTGCCGTTCGCAGGTGCTCGTCCAGTTTCGATCCCATTTTGTCACACTGACTGACCATCACCGACATTCGCGGATTCTTTGCGAAGAATTCCCGATGTCGACTGATAAAGCGCCAGTACAGTGCGTCCCAGATCGGGCACCACGAGCCCTTCGAAAAGTTGCTCATCTTCAGAACATAGGCGGACCCGCTGATGTAGGGTTTCGTGGTGATCATTCCCCCATCCGCATGCTGACTCATGCCATAGACATTCGGAACCATGACCCAGTCGTAGGCATCGATGAACAGTTCCATAAACCACTGATACACAGCATCCGGCGAAACATCACACAGCATCAGAAAGTTGCCCAGAATCATCAATCGCTCGATGTGATGACAATAGGCATGCTTCAGCACACGACGAATGACCGCATCCACGGGCTCAATCCCCGTCGTGGCGTTATAAAACGCCGCAGGCATGGGCCGATGATGATTCCACACATTGCGACTGCGCTGCTGCCGGCCAAACTGCCGGTACACCCCACGCATGTACTCACGCCAACCGATGATCTGTCTGACAAAACCCTCCAGCGAATTCAACGGAACCGCATCAGCTCGCGCCAGTGCTGCATCCACCACCTCACGCGGTGACAACAGGCCGATATTCAGCGCAGGCGTCAGCACAGAATGAAACAGAAACGGATCCGTCCGATCAATCGCGTCCTCATACTGCCCGAAATCCGCCAGCCTGCGATCCAGAAAATCCTCGAGGCAGGCCCTTGCCTCACTGTGACTCACCGGATATCGGAACGGCTCACTGTCCCCTAACGCTGAGGGAAAATCTGTCCGCACCCGCTGAACAGCCTCACGCACGGCCGGACCTGTACCTGTCACTGAATGCGATGGCCACTGCACCGGCGGCACAACCACGCCCTTCGGAAGCTTTTTGCGATTCTCTGGATCGAAGCTCCACTTCCCGCCCTCCGGCTTACCCTGGTCGTCCAGGAGTATGCCCAGGCGTTTACGCTGGCCAATGTAGAAGTCCGTAAAAAACCAGCGACCACGTTTCGACGACAACTCCGAGAATACCGGAAGCGGCGTCAGAAAATGAGGATCCTCCAGAACTGTCCTCTTGATCCCCGCGGCCGTCAGCGCTGCCGAAAGCCGCTGCTCCATCCAGTCATCATTCAGATCCACATAGCGGACCTCTGAAATCCCGCGTTGTTTCAGCAGCTGGCCCAGGTCTGACGCCTCAGCAGGTCCCGACGGCCCAGGCTCAAGACACTCCACGTCCCAGCCGTGGGCACGCAGACCGCCCGCGTAAACGCTCATTGAGGCCCGGTGCAGAATGAGCTTCTGCGCGTGAAACCGATACTGTGAAACCAGCAGCGGATCCTCAACCAGATACACACGCTTCGCACCTTCCAGCGCCGGATGGTTCTCAAACAACTGGTGCGGATAGATCAACGCGGCTCGCATGACTCATCTGACTACTGAAAAACGGGACGGAAAGTTCGCTCAACGCCGCGCCAGCAGGTGTCCAAGTCCACCATCGATGCCGATCACCTGACCCGTCACAAAGTCGTTCTGCGGGCACAGCAACCATTCCGCCAGTGAAGCCACCTGCTCCGGACTTCCCAGCCGGCCCAGGGCGTGCATCGCCGTCGATGCCGAGGCCGCAGCCGGATTCTCCCAGATGCGCCGAGTCATTTCGGTTCGAATCAGTCCCGGACTGATGACGTTGATGCGAATGTTGGAAGGCGCATAGGTCGCAGCTGCGGAACGTGCCAGACCAATCACGCCAGCCTTCGCCGCCGCGATCGCTTCGTGATTCTGGATCCCGATCTCCGCCGCCGCAGAGGCAAACAGGATGATCGAGCCGCCGGATTCCCGCAGCAGCTTTCCACCCGCACGAACTGCCGCGAACGAAGTGAACAGGTTCGTCTCCACTACCCTGCGAAATTCTTCGTCGGTCGTCGAATGCGCCGGCTTCAGCAACACAGAACCAATGCAGTTGACAATCGCCGTGAACGGTCCCTCGGCCGAAGCCGCTCGCAGGACATCCTCGAGAGGCTGAGAACTCTGCAGGTCCACCACCTGCGATGGCTGACCCGTCGCGGCAGAGACTGCTGCCAGCTTTTCCGCCGATCTGCCCAGCAACAACAGATTCTGTCCCTGTGCAGCAAGACGTCCTGCCAGCACACTGCCAATCGTGCCCGAGGCCCCAAGAATTGCAATTCGACCCATAATGAACTCTCCCCGACAGAAAATGCAGATTTCTCAGACCTGTTGTAGGGCCGAATGAGCCAGGAAACAGGTGGCGACGACCGGATTTCCGTCCGGTTTCGGTCGATCGGCTCTGCACTTTGGCACAATCCGCCACCCACCACCCCGGCCGGCCATCTCGGCGAACCCGCCCCCCCGAAAATCCAGTGGCCAGGCGATCAGGCTGTTCTATGATCCCGACGGCGGAGTCCGGTGATTAACTCTTGAACCGGGCGTCGTTGTTCTGCACCCCCAGAGAGACCGGAGAATCCGTCATGAACAATGAAAACGCTCGAAGTCCTGTCTGG
>JALQWE010000239.1:0-2887 GCA_023258825.1 Planctomycetaceae bacterium
GCCTCCGCCAGCGAAATCTTCGCCGCTGCCATTCAGGAAAATGGTCGTGGAATTGTCGTGGGGACTCGTTCCTACGGAAAAGGTTCGGTTCAGACCCATTTTCCCTTGACTTCCATTCCGGGCGACCTGCGGATCACGACAGCCTTGTTCTATTCTCCAAACGGTCGCCGGATGGCCGGAGCCGGGGTGACTCCGGATGTGGAAGTGACAGATGCAGATGGTCTGGAAAATGGAGACCGGGTACTGCAGGAGGCGTTGAAGATTGCAGGCAGTGAATCTCTGCGGGAAATGGCACGCAGTTCAGCACGCTGCCGATCCACACGCCCCGCGGCTGCCCGGAGTTCGTCGCTGGAGAACCTTTCAGATCCGACCCACATGGCAGTGCGTGTGTTCTGAAGGTCGGACGTGTCCACCCGAAAAAAGGGTGTTGATCGTCCGGTGAATTCTGTCGGTGTTTTCTGAACCAGGATGGTTCAGAGCCGATTTTTCGAAGGTTTCGGGAGTTGATGGTATGCGGTTGAGTGCAAACGCAGTGGTTGCAGAGTGCCGGGGATATTCTGTCTGATTTTTCCAGCAATCTTCAGGCTGGTTGTAGAAAAGTCAGACACAATATCCCCTGCAGCATGTTTATGGCGGGGTTCGATTGTCAGTGTGCCGGCGTCCTGATAAAGACAAAGTTGACAGCAGCGGGTGTCGGATGAATTCTTTGAATGGCGAATGATGAACAGTTCTGTCCTGCCGAAAGATGTCTTTCGCAATGATTTCTCGGGGCGTGCTGACGCGGCCTGCGTGATCGGTGCCGCAGATGCCGAACTTCTCAGACAGCGGATCGATGCAGGCATTGCCCTGTTTCGTGAACAACGTGTGCCTCGGCTGCTGTTGCTGGGGGATGGCAGGCGGAAGCACGCCGAAGGGCGTTCAGAAGCCGACCGGATGCGGGAATCTGCGGTGCAGGGCGGAGTGCCGGAAAACTGCCTGCAGCTGTTCGATGAGCATGATGATCTGGTGGCGGCAGCCAAAGATCTGGGGCGACGCTTCAAATCCGAACCCGGGCTGAAGGATGTACGACGCCTCGTACTGGTCTCATCGGCATGGCACCTGCTGCGTCTGTTCGTGCTGATGCGGCGGCACCTGCCAAATTCCTGTGCGATTTTCTGCTGCCCGGCGACGCAGGGAATCACCGCCACCAACTGGCAGACATCCCCTCAGGCACGCGCGGTGGTCGACAATGAGTTACGGTTGATCGAAAAACTTCTCAAGACCGGCTACTCGCTCAAATAGGTTCCCGGCTGTGGCCGTGGCAGATTCGACGTTTCTCCCCGTGATCCGCGGGGATCTTGTCTTCCAGTCTGCTCCGAACAACTCATCGCTCTGTCCTCCGATTTCCCCCTCAGATATGAATGGTCGGCGGCAGAGTTTTTTCATCCGATCCGGAACACACCGAGATGAACATCCCCGGAACTCCTTCGTTGTTTTTTCTGGCCTATCTGTTTCTGTTCCTGCCGTGGATGGCGTTTCGAAGTCACCGGCGACTGCAGCAGCGGGGACCAACACCCGGTGAGATTCGCTTCAGCGATCCCGAGCTGGAACGCATCTGGATCGGGACTCTGGTGCAGCAGCTGATTCTGCTGACACTGGCGTGGCTGGTTGGACGTGATTTTCAGTATTCACTGTGGCGCTGGCCGCCCATCCTGCTGCCGACTCTGGTGGCGACCTTGCTGGCACTGGCGCTGTGTTTTGTCGTGCGATTTGCTCTGCGGTGCACCATGGCACCGATCGAACGACGTTCCCTGCTGGTTTATGCCCTTGCGCCACGGTCGCGACGGCAGTGGTGCCTGAAGACTCTGGTGGTGCTGTGTGCCAGTCTGGCGGAAGAGTCGGCTTATCGCGGGGTCTGTTGGCAGATTGTCGCCTGGTCGACAGATTCGTTTTGGCTGGGCACGCTGCTCTCTGCGGTGGCCTTCGCCGCTGTGCACAGAATTCAGGGCTGGAAGTCGATGTTGGCCATCAGCCTGTTTGCCGTAAACATGCAGGCTCTGGTCTGGCACACGCATTCGCTGCTGCCGGCGATGCTGGTACATGCTGTCTATGATGCGATTGTGATCCTGCAGATCGCCCGCCAGGCGGCGCGTCAGCGGCAAAGTCATTCGGAGCAGCCCGCTTCCTGATCGCTGTCAGTGTCCATGTCACCGTCAATGATGTTCAACGCGACCGATGGCGGTGCATTTCGCTGGCGACCTGTGTTTGCGGCAGGACGATGGAAAGTTGCATGGATTCGGGGAACGGAACCGGGCCCCGGAAGAAACACGCTGCACCGCAGGGCCCGGCCTGAAAACAGAACGCGGGCGCTGCGGTGACGTTGTGGCACTGTGCGGCTTACGGCTTCTGGATCAGCACGTTGACGCCCTTTTTATTCGACAGCACGATATCCGGTTTGCCGTCGAGATTCATGTCGTGGATTTCAAACTGAGTTCCCACGCCTGTGCCGGTTCCGGCTGTGATCCTGTGAGGAGTGATTTTCGGAGCCTGGCCTTTTTCACGTACGACCTGGAACCAGTACATCACGACCGGATCAAAGGCCCCCGGGTCCGCGCCGTTGTGAGCGAAGAAGCGTTTGCCGGTGACATAATCCAGTTGTCCGTCGCCATTGATGTCCGTCTGTTCAACGGCATGAGTCTGTGAAAAGGACTTGTCGATTTCGTGCAGCGTCCACGGGCCGGAGCCTGTGTTTTCTGCCCACCAGACGCCAAAGCTGTGGGCCGAGGACAGGAACAGATCCATGTCGCCGTCGCTGTCCAGGTCATCGGCATAAAGATTGGCACAGGCTGGCAAAGGCTGTTCCCCGTTCTCTGCTTTGATCCGCACTGGATGGAACTGCCAGACCTTG
>JALQWE010000239.1:2904-6165 GCA_023258825.1 Planctomycetaceae bacterium
CCGGGTGCTGCCACCAGCCATGTGCGATCAGAATGTCCCGATGGCCGTCGCCATTCATATCGCCGACACCCAGGCCATGATAATACTTGAAGGTTCCGTTCTGATTGGGGTCTCCCTGCTCGCTGATTGCGTGAAACGCCGACATCTCCGTGGGGCGGTCCGGGGAGGGAAGAAAATTGAAGCCCATGCGTGCTTCGGGCTGTGAGCCGATAATGATTTCCCGCACCCCGTCCCCGTTCAGATCTTCGAACTCGGGGGATTCGTTGCAGGCACTGGTCCAGATGACGTGTTGTTTCCAGAGCCCTTCATTTCCCGCACCCGGGTTTTCGTACCAATGGTAGGGATCACCCGGGAAGCCGATGATGATGATGTCCTGCAACCCATCTTTGTTGATGTCATGAGCAAAGTTGCAGAAGCTGTTGCTGTAGCCGACACCGGCGACAAATTCCCCCGGCATCCGCACTTCGTGAATCTTCCAGGCTCCGCCATCCGTATGAGCCGCTGTGGTGTGTTTGGGGGCTTCGTACCAGACGTCGCCAGCCACCACATCGGGAGTGCCGTCAGCATTGAAATCGCCGGCAGCCACACCTTCCGAACGGAAGCGTTCGTCCAGGCGAATACGCACCCAGTTCTCATCGTCATCGGCCAGAATCATCCCGGACGATCCCAGCAGGACAGCGGACAGCAGGAAGCAAAGTCGTTTCACGTTCAGAATCTCCTGAATGAGCCACCCTGCAGCGAACAGGGGCAGGGCAGGGGCATCAACTTTTTAAGTGTCAAGAAAAACCGCCGGACGCAATGTGGCGGATTGGGCATGATACCGGACCACAGGCCGGGCAAAAAGTGGTCAGCAATGCAAATCCGTAAGCCGGCAGCGCACGAGCGTCCGGTTGCGATAGCTACGTGCTTTGAATGTCGCAACGTCCGAGCGACCGGGTGCGACGGACGTCGTGCGCCGCACGGTGCGGTGAATAACGGTGCGGTGAATTACCGTGCGGCGGGTCAGTTCCAGGTGACCGACAGCACACAGCCGGACTGTGTGGCCATGATCAACTGGTCGCCCAGAGGCGAAACGGCGATGTGCTGAGGCGGGTCAAGTGACAGATCCACGGCCCATTGTACGGCGCCTTCAAAGTTCAGCCAGAAGATCCGGTGCTCCAGCGTCATCACGGCCACGCGTCGCTGCACAGCCGAGCAGCTGACACGGCAGGGGATGCCATCAATCGCGAACGTTCCCAGCTGATCGCCGGATTCGTCACAAACCAGCACGCCATGATTGAAGGCTGCCAGAAATAATCGCCGTCCGCCTTCGGATACGGCGATGTCGCCAATGTTGCTGACCTGCGGTTCGGACCATTGCTGCCGCCCCTGCAGGTCATAACAGCTCAATTCACCAAACTCGGCCGCGGCGATCAACGCCGCCGAGGTCGACAGGAATCGCAGGTGCTCAATCGGACGCCGAACTTCAATCGTTGATACTTCGCGGCGGTCGGAGGTAATCACATGAATGCGCGAGGAATCCGTGGCAAAGGCGATGTGACTTCCATACGGAGCCATCGCGACCGCCGTGATCCGTCCCGTCACCCGAGCGTCCCAGTACGGTTTCAGGTCTTCACCGAAAGAGATGAGCTCGTTTTCCCCCGTGACTGCCACTCCCGCATCACCCGTCTGCGCCACGGCCAGCAATCGAGCACCGCCGAAATGCAGAGACTCACGCAGCCGTTCACCGGATTCTGAAAGGACACACAACCGCCCGTTGCGCGTGGCCACGAAGATTCGCCGAGCTTCCTGGGAAAACTGCAGCGCCGCCACGCCATCCGGAAAAAAGTCCTCAAAGACTTCATCCGGTCGCCCCCCGACACATTGCTGCAAGAGCCTGGACGTCATCGTTCACCTGCTGAAAACCCCGGAGTGGACCGCCACTCTGTCCCGCTGTCCACCGTCCCGACATCCCCGGTGACAATGGCACTGAAAGGGTCCATGCTTTGGCTGAGATTGCCACCCGGAATGCGTGACCATATTCCGAGACCGGGGTCAGGGCAAGTCTGCCGCCTTTGGCTCGACGAGACTTGTTGCCTTTTGACGTGAAACCAACCGTTGTCGGAATGGCTGGTCACTGGCTGGGAAGAGTGGAACGAACACGCGAACGATGAGCTCGAAGGGCAGGGGACACACCGTCAATATGATCGCGTGTACCGGTGGCTCAAACACTATTACCTGTTGCGGGTCCAGCGAAGCTCCTGCACGAGGTGTGCTGATGAACCACTGGCATCTGGCATCACGCAGGGAGTGACTCTCTCCAGTAATCACTCAGTACTGGGCCGCCGTCTCCTCCGCGCGCTCGTCACAGCGGCGCGGAGGATGACGTTCCGGAGGCCCGCATTATTTTCGGCTCATGCGGGTTTCCAGAGCTTCGATCGCCTGGACCACATCCGGGTCCGTGTTGATTTCTTCCGAGGTCCGGTTGCGGAAGAACGTGACCTGAGACGATTCCGCCTGAGGCACCATCACGTCCGGTTCGAGGCCTTTTCCGGAGTAGTTGCGATCGGCCGGTGAGTAGAAGCGTGCCGTCGTCAGTCGCAGGGCCAGACCGCTGTCGCCCGGCATGCGCACAATGGTCTGCACCGACCATTTGCCATAGGTCTTGCGTCCGACGATCACACCGCGTTCATGATCCCGAATCGCCCCCGCCACGATTTCGCTGGCACTGGCACTGTTCTGGTCGACAATCAACGCCAGTGGATACTTCCGAACGGACTGGCCGTGAGCCCGGAAGACCTGATTCTGTCCCTCACTGCGGCCGCGCGTCGAAACCAGCACTCCGTTGTCGATGAACCGCTCCACAACTGCTGCGGCCGTGTCCAGCAGTCCTCCCGGGTTGCCACGCAGGTCCCAGACCAGTGCCCGCATGCCCTGCCGTTCCAGCGATCGCAGAGCTTCGTCCAGTTCCTGCGCGGTATCGTCCTGAAACCCCTCCATCCGGATGTAACCGATCCCCTGCACCGGATCCAGCATGACGTTCCGGGTGATGCTGCGGATCTGCACACGTCGTCGGACGAAGTCTGCGGTTTTGCTGAGCCCGCTGGGATTCTCGAAGGTCAGCGAGACCGTCGACCCTGCCGGGCCTCGCAGTAGTTTGGCGGCTTCGTCGGTGGACATTTCCCGGCAATCCTGACCGTCCACTGAGACGATGAAATCTTCTGGACTCAATCCGCCTTCTTCCGCCGGGCTGTTGATCAGCACGTTCATCAGCTGCATCCC
>JALQWE010000240.1 GCA_023258825.1 Planctomycetaceae bacterium
GCTTCGGCATCAGCGGCACCATGCCTCACAAACTCAACAACTCGTTCCGAGGTGTACAGGCTGTTGTCCGGCGCCATTGCTTCATCCACACCATCCGTGCGCAGCAGGAACAGGTCGCCCGGCTCAATCACACGTTCGACAACCTCGTACTGAAAGTCTTCCATGATACCGACCGGAATCCCGACAGAGTCCGCACCAAACGCCTCCAATTCACCATTGGCTCGACGAATCAGTGGTGCATAGTGTCCGGCATTTGCCAGCGAAATCCGATGCGATTTCAGATCGATGACTCCCAGCGTGTAAGTGACGAAACGGCCGGCAGCCATGTTATGACACATATGGCGATTGATGCGTTCGATCGCCACAGACACATCGTTGGTGAAGGTCATGGTGTTCTGTACGACGCTGGAAATACGGGACATGATCAGGGCGCCGGGGACGCCTTTTCCCGCGACATCGCCGAAGGAAATGCAGATCTTGTCCTGATTGTCTCCGATCAGAAAACAGTCGAAGTAGTCGCCACCAACCGCCTGAGCGGCATCGTAGGAAGCGAAGAAGCGGTATCCCGGCACCTCAGGAAGACTTTCGGGCAGCAGTGCTTTCTGCACGTGCATGGCGATCCGCATTTCCTCATCCTGCTTCTGTTTGTCGAGGTGACTCTTCAGCAGGCGGACGTTTTCGTAGGAGTTTGCGGCCTGGCTGGCCACGGCCAACAGCAGTTCCAGATCGCCCTCGGTGAACAGTTTGACCGGGTTCTGAGTGTCGAGGTTGATGATGCCAAAGGGCTGGCCGGAGAGATCCAGCAGGGGCACACACATCATCGACCGCAGTTCAAGATTACTGATGGATTCGCTGGCGCTGAAGCGTTCGTCGTTCACGGCATCTGCCGAGAGAATGCCGGTACGATCCTCAAGCACTTTCATGATGATGGTTTTACTGAGACGCACAGATTCGTCATTGCCCTCAGTCCGGCGTTTTTGAGCGATCGGAACAAGTCGCGCAGCGGGGCCCGTTTTGACAAGGATGGTCCCGCGATCCGCTTGCGGGAAAATATCGAACAGCGTATCCAGGATCAGCGGGGCGATTTTGGACAGATCGACCTGACCGGCCAGCGCCTGATTGATCCGCAGGATCCCGCGAAGCTTTTCTTCCGGCCGAACTTCGAACAGTCCGAATCCACGGGCCGATGCACTTCCCATGATGGTTGATGAACTGCCGTCGCTGAACGCCACTCCTTCGTCACCACCGGGCTGATGGTCTCCGGCACCGCCACCTTCAAACCGCAGCTTGATCGGTCCCAGTTTGATGCGATCGCCGTCCTGCAGTGGTGTGGGACAGACCTGGCCCTTTTCGAGCAGTTTGCCGTTGAGAAACGTGCCGTTCCCGCTTTTCAGGTCTTCGAGGAAATACTGTTCCCCCTGCAGCACAATCTGAGCGTGCGTACGGGAGACCTGACCGGATTCGACCTGCACATCACAATCAGGCTGTCGCCCAAGCACGAAGGGAGTCTTACGAATATCAAAAGTTACGGGCTCTGGTTCAGTGAGCAGAACAATTCTGGGTGCCATGGTGTCTGAATCCGCAAGACCTGCAAAACTTCATGAAGTGCGAAGAAAATCCGCTGGAATCCTCTATCAACTCGCGTGTCAGGACGGGTTAAGCAGCCTCAACCGGAAGGAACGGAGTGGCAGCAGTTACCGTGCACTCAGCGCCCACTGGCAAACCAGACCGCAATCCCGCAGCGGCCTGGCCTGTTGGCAAATCACCGATGTTACCGGGACGCAATGCCTCCGAAAATTGTCTCCACGTTGCCGCGCAGCACCTGTTTGCCCAGGTCCAGCGCCCGCTCGACGCTCCAGCGGCGACCGATGACAAAATCATCCGCAAGAACTCGGGCCAGAATACGGCGGTACATCGCAAATTTCGGCAGCGCAAATTCCAGTTTGTACATGTCGCTGTAATAGCCGATCTGCTTGGTGGCCGGCACGGCCTGCAGACGAGCACGCGTATCGCGTTCAATGAAGACCGGGATGTTGGAATACCACCAGTGCCCGGACGTCACGACATTCGGGAAGATCCAGGCATAGCTGACCAGTTCCTGATTACTGGTCTCTGCCAGCACAGAAATCGGAAAGATGACTCGAGGAAATGCATTCAGCAGAATGCGGTACTGAATCAGCGACACGCGCGAATCAAACAGATCCTGCCCCTGAAACACGCCCTGTTCGTACACACGACGATTGACACCGATCATCAAGTCAAAGGGCAGGCGAAACTGATCACAGAATTCCGCGAGACTCCAGAAGACAAACTGACTGAGCGTTACCAGTTCGTCAGCCGTCAGCTCAGCACCGGAAAAGACACGAGCAACCAATGGATCAGCGACCGCATCACTGACAGGCTGAGGAGTAAAATCCGGGGGCAGCGAAATGGCACAGGCACGTGCATTGCGTGCTGTGAAGTACTGGAACAGATGACCGATGGCGGCCTTCAGCGCAGCAGCGGTTCCCGGTGTCGCGCCGGTCGCTTTGGCCAGTCGCTCACGCACGCTGGCTCGCTGCAGGTGAAACACCAGATCGTCGGTTCGCAGACAGGGCACATAGAACTGGCGATCAAAGCCTTCGAGCGAATCGTCGAAGTCATTCGTCAGATAGACCTGATCAAGACCGGAGGTATTGAGCACCTGCTGTTCCCAGTCTGGCTGTGCCATACGGGCCCGGGAGGATTCGTACAGGGACTCCCAGTTGTCCACGGAAATGCGTTCTTCCTGAAACCCGAAGAACTCACGGCACATTTCCAGCAGCCAACTGTACTGGGCGGTGTTTTCGATGGTTGCGAGCCATGGCACAAGCCGGCGAACTTTTTCTCGCGGATCCAGCCCGGGGGCTTCGATCTGATCCTTCGGCAGCCCCGACGAATGAGCCAGTTCTGTGTAATAGTGGTACCCCAGAATATCAGCCAGGCACCTGGAGGCTGGCTGGTGCGGATTGATGTGCGTGTGCGGGTCAATCAATCGCAGGGACTGCAGTTGCTGGAAGAGCTCCTGTTGAAGGCTGAGCGACATGGGGCAGCGGTTTCCTCATCAGTACAAACACAATCACGTCAGAATTCGACCCGGTAAGCATAGCCAATCGGCCTTCAACTGTCAGCAACTCCGAAAGCTCGAATTGCCCGCTTTTCCTGAGATCACGGCCCTGCCAGCACCGTAGATGCCCACTTTTTTTTCCGCAACACTTTTATTTTCGATCTCAGTTGCACACAATGTGGACGTGGCAGGCGAACCGCGAATTGTCCGTGGTGCGCTCAGTGTCGTCAGGTCCGCAGCCCGAGTTTATATGTACAGTCGTACCGCGTGGTCACGCTGGGATCTCTCACAGGGAACCCGCGTTTCCCTCTGGCAGAAGATTACGCCACCGCAGCTGTTCGTGGCTTCCTTCGCTCTTTTGATCCTGTTCGGCGGCGCCGGACTGCGTCTGATCCCGGGGCTTTGCACCGACAAAGACTTCACCTGGATTGATGCCATCTTCATGAGCACCAGCGCCGTTTGCGTGACAGGGCTGGCCGTTGTCGATCCCGGAAGTTTTCTGACCTTTTCCGGTGAAGCATTTCTGCTGCTGCTGGTTCAGTTCGGTGGTCTGGGCATCCTCACCTTTACCAGCCTGATCATTTCCGCACTCGGGAAACGTCTGTCGCTGCGTGAAGAGTCTCTGTGCATCTTCACCGCCGACGCCGCTCCCCATCTGACGCCCGGTCAGATCACATGGAACATCGTACGCTACACGCTGATTCTGGAAGCAATCGGTGCGCTTTTGTTGTTTCTGTTCTGGGTCCCTCGGCTAGGCTGGGGCGGCGCTGTCTGGCCCGCGGTGTTTCATTCCGTCAGCGCGTTCTGCAATGCCGGGTTTTCAACCTTTGCCGACAATTTGATGGGCTTTCAGAGTGACCCGGGAATTCTGCTGGTGATTGGGGGCCTGATTGTTCTTGGCGGCCTCGGTTTTCTGACCCACGAAGAAGTACTCGTAACACTGCGGGCCCGTCGCCGCAATCAGGCATTCCGACTGTCTCTGCAATCCCGCATTGTGCTTGTGACCACAATCGCGCTGCTGATCGGCGGCTGGATTCCCCTGACGATCCTGGAATGGGACCGCACCCTTCAACACCTGGAACCCGTACATCGCATCGTCAACGGGCTCTTTATGAGCATCACCAGCCGAACAGCCGGATTCAACTCCATCGACTATGGTAAGGCCGCTGACAGCTCCAACCTCGTCACGATGGTGCTCATGATGATTGGAGGCTCGCCCGGATCAACGGCGGGCGGTATCAAGACGACGACTCTCGCGTTGATGCTGATCCTGGCATGGTCGCGTTTGCGAGGTCAGGAGTTCACAACTGTCTGGTACCGGTCTATCCCTGAGGAGACCACCTATCGGGCAGTGGGCCTGTTCACGATTGCCATCACGGTGGTCCTTGCTGGAATTCTGCTGCTGACGATCTCTGAAAGTCACCTGAAAGAAGGTGGCAACGTACTGACAGAATGCATGTTTGAGGCGATTTCTGCCTTCAACACCGTGGGGCTGTCCATGGGAATTACTCCCAGGCTGTCTTTTGTCGGCAAGTGCATCACCATTCTGCTGATGTTTTTTGGACGAGTTGGACTTCTGACCCTGGCCGCCGCTCTCACGTTCCCGCGAAAAGGAGCCCGTGATTTTCGGTACGCCAATGAAGATGTCGTAGTAGGTTAAGCCATGAAAAGATTTGTCGTTGTCGGGCTTGGAAACTTTGGCTCCAGTGTCGCCGAATCGCTTTACTCCCAGCGCCACGAAGTCATCGCGATCGACATGAATGAAGACGCTGTCGATCGCATCGCGCCCTACGTTTCCCGCGCCGCAGTTGGTGATGCCAAAAACCTGCAAACGCTGGAACGCCTTGGTGCAAAAGGTGCCGACGCTGCGGTGGTCAGCACCGGGGATGATATCACTGCCAGTATTCTCACCACGATGGCACTGCATGACCTCGGGATTCGTGAGGTCTATGTGAAAGTCATCTCCCGGGACCATGCGCGGGTGATGGAACGCCTGGGCGTCTCAGAAACGATTTTCCCCGAACGAGAATCCGCCATCAGTCTTGGAAAACGAATGTCGGGCTCCGGCCTGCTGAACTACGTCTCCATCGGCACTGGCTTCAGCATTCAGGAGATGGGAGTTCCGGGCAGTTGGAATGGCAAGACACTTCGAGCACTCGCCCTGCGTCAGAATTTTGGCATCACGGTCGTCGCCATTCACGATGTCCTTTCCGACAAAATGTCCTTTGCCTCCGATCCGGATACCGTCCTGAAAGAATCTGATGCCCTGATCGTTGCCGGAAAGGATGAGGATCTCGCACGCACTGCCGAGATTCAGTAGGTGCGGCAGGACACGTGGCGCGGTTTCGGCACATCCGGTTCGATACGTCCAGTTTGGCACATCCGGCCTGCAGCACAAAGAGCAGGGCCAGGGGTACGACTGAAGTCTCCGCGAAGTTGCCACGCCCCCGCTCCGCTCTTGTGAAATGGCCATGGACAAACGCCAGGCGGCGTGGGTCGATTCAGCGAACAGTCGCCGATACCCACCGGGCCTGACCGGACAGGTCATCCCAGTTCCACCGCACACGCCTTTTTTCCGACATGTTTTGGACATCCCTCGCGAAATCCACCAAAAAGCTGCAGGTTTCAGGATTGCTATTCTGCTCCCCGGTCGATAACGTGACTGAACGGGAAAAGGCGTTTCAAACCCTCGTCCCCGAACTGCCAGTGTTCGCATTAGTTTTTACAGTGACTGTCGCTACTCTCTGAAGTCTCGCCCGCCCCTGAATTCTCCTGCAGCAACTCACTGGTTGGCCTTGGGATTGTCCCTGTGGTTCAATCCTGAGTCCGAATTTGTGTTCCAACGGCTGTCGTTGTGGCAGCGATTTGTGTTTTTGAAGCTGCAAAGCTCAAGGGTGATTGATGAGTAAGAACATCTTTGTCGGAAGCCTCGCGTGGGCCACGACATCTGAAGGCCTGGAACGTGCCTTCGCGAAGTACGGCGTGGTCAAGTCAGCCAAGGTCGTAAGTGACCGTGAAACGGGACGGTCCAAGGGTTTTGGCTTCGTGGAAATGGAATCTGGCGGCGACGAAGCAATT
>JALQWE010000023.1 GCA_023258825.1 Planctomycetaceae bacterium
GATCGAAATCCCGATCTGTCCAGCCCCGTGACTCCCCGGTTACCCGCCTTCCTCGCGTTCGATGAGTTCCCCGTGACACCGGTTCAACTGCCCGTTGAGGCCATTCAACCTGGGCTCCGACCGCACGTGATCGAGGCGAGACTCAAGGCCGCTCAGCAGGAAATCACCACGGCTCAGAACGAACTGAATCAGGCTCAAAAACAACTCGAATCCGCTCGTGAGGCGGCCAGCGCCCCCAAGCCTGCTCCCCCCGAAACACTTCCTGATCCACTTGTGGTCGATGACTTTACGGCTGAACACCCCGACCTGTGGGAAGTCCGCAGCGGCGCATGGGCATGGACCAACGGACACCTCGTTCAGTCACAGGTTGGCCCCCAGTCCGCACGACTGGCGCTCCGCAGGGAAGTCCCCGAAAACTTCGAAGCCACGTTTCGCTACATCCCCCGCGCCGGTGAGCTCTGGAAGTCCGTCGGACTTCAGTTCGATACCCACGCCGACAATCACGTCTTCGTGTACCTCAGCAGCTACGCCGAAGGTCCCAAGGTTCAGCTGTCCTGGACGCTCAACGGACAAACGGTTTACCCGCCGGATGCCGCTCAGCCCCGACCTGTCGATCTCAATACTCCACAGCTCGTCACCGTACGCACTCAGGGCACCCTGATCAATGTGCTCGTCAATGGTGAACTCGCCGTCGCCAAACGACTCCCTTTCCCCCGACACAGCGGCACCGTCGAACTCGTCACATTTGATGCCCAGGCTGAGTTCACAGAGTTCCGGCTTGCGCAGCTCCCGGATTCTGCGCAACTTCAGGATGACCCGGCCACTCCCAACTCTACCAGCCCCCTGACCGTCGACCAGGCTCTCGCCGCGGTTGATGTGGCTGCAAAAGCTCTGCAGTCTGCACAGCTCGGCCCCGCCACGATCCACGCAAAAGTCGCCGCACAACGCGCCCTGCTGGAACAACCCGAGTCCGCTGAAACAGCCAGACTCGTCCACGACGCAGCGCTCGCCGACAAACAAATGGCTCTCGGAATGGCCGAATTGGCCGTCGCCCGCGCCCAACTTGACCTGCTCAAAGCCACGCCTGCAAAACATGGGGAGGCCACCAAAAAACTCGAAGAAACCCAACAGGCCCTGCAGCAGCACCGACAGGCCCTCGATCAGCCAGGTTCCACATTCAACCACCTGACCGGCGCACTCAAGACACTCGAGAATAATCTTGAGTCCGAGGAGTCCCGGCGCAAACCGTTCCCCGCCACCAGCACCGGGCGACGCTCCGCACTCGCACACTGGATCACAGACTCGCGAAATCCCCTCACAGCACGAGTCGCCGTGAATCACCTCTGGACACGTCACTTCGGACGCGGACTCGTTCCCACCGTCTTCGACTTCGGTCGCAAAGGCAGTCCACCCTCCCACCCCGAACTTCTTGACTGGCTCGCCACAGAACTCATGCAGCAGAAATGGAGCATGAAACAGCTCCATCGGTTGATCGTTCTCTCAAACACCTGGAAACTCTCCTCGTCCGCCAGAAATGCGGATCCTGCCACGCTCAAGGCAGATCCCGACAATCGCTGGTACTGGCGCGCCAATCCGGTTCGCATGGAAGCCCAGGTTGTTCGCGACAGCCTGCTGGCACTCGCCGGCCAACTCGACCTGACTCTCGGCGGTCCCACAATTCCCGTCGCCGATGACTCTTCCCGTCGCCGCAGCCTCTACTACTTCCACTCACACAACGAACATCAGCGATTCCTCTCCATGTTCGACGATGCCAACGTGCTGGAATGCTATCGACGCGCAGACAGCATCGTTCCTCAACAAGCCCTGGCGCTCGAAAACAGCCCCCTGGTGATGGACATGGCCTCCCGCATCACGCAGCAATTTGCTCAGGCAAACCCGCAGGCGACCGACGAAGTGTTCGTCCACGAGGCTTTTCTTCTGGTGCTCGGCGCACCGCCTCAACCCGCTGAACTCACCGTCAGTCTCAACGCCCTCAACGAACTTCGCGCCGCTGCTGACGAATCCGCAGTCTCTGAAACAACCAACCGCGACGCCAAAGCTCGTACCGCCTTCATCATCGCTCTGCTGAACCACAATGACTTCGTAACCGTTCGCTAAGCCCCCACCCAGTCCCATTTCTCTGCAGGTGGTCCCATGTCCCGTCTTCAGAACTGGCTGGCCCGCGTGCTACCGCTGGCTTTGATGCAGGCCATTGAAAACGAGTCGCGCTCCTGGCAGTTTCAATGCCCCTGCGGTCACGCCACGTCCGTCTGGGATCTCGGCGGCATTCGCTGGAGGGCCCGCGGAACTCCCACTCGCTGGCTGAAATGCCCACACTGCGGACAGGCTGGATGGCACCGCCTGACGCTTCACACTTCTATGAATCGTCCCCGTTGAACGCTCAAACGGGTTCGCCTTTCCCCGGATGACGTACCGAGAACCACGGCCAACGGCAGGCTTCGGACCGCGCTGAAAAAAAGCAGGGTCCCGGAAGACTCCGAGACCCTGCTGTTGTGTTCACAGGTTTCATCAGACCCGGCAACGCTAAAACAGGCTACCCAGCAGGTCCAGCACGGCAGAGGCAGGAGCGTCAGCGCCGGGCTGCGTCCAGATCCACATCGTCCGCATCAGCTCAATCCCCACGACGGCACACAGCACAGAAAGTACGGCCGAAAGACCAATCATGGTCTTGACCGGAATTCCCCAGTCTACGTCCGGGCGGCGAGCAAACCCGGCAGCAACTCCGGATACAGAAGTCGTGCCAACCTCAAACCCCTCTTCATCACCATCCAGATCCGCAGACTCCGCGTCGTACTCATCATACGATTCTTCGTCGTACTCTTCGTCCCCGGCCAGTTCGTCTGAATCGCTGTAAGCTTCGTCTTCCACAGAGGAAGAAGACATTGCCGATGCCGCTACCGTTTTTGACGCGGCGACATCTTCGTCATCAAACGTCAGCACGCTCGTGCTGGTCCCGACCGCATCGTCGTCATCCAGACCAGCCAGTTCAAACTCACTGTCCCGACCGCCAGCCGTGGGCACTTCCAGTTCCGTCGTGCGACCGGAATCGCCGAGGGATTTCCGAGCTGCGGGTACCGCCTGCATGGGCATGGTCCGGCTCATGTCCACAGGAGCCGGGCTGGCGACGTCATCCAGATCCAGAGAAATTCCGCTGTCGCCGGCATCCAGCGATATCCCGCTGTCGTCCGCCAGTGCGCCGCGACCGTCGTAACTTTCCAGACTGATGCCGCTGTCGTCAGCCTCCAGACTGATCCCACTGTCAAGTTCCAGCGAAATCCCGCTCTCGTCCGAATTCAGATTCAGACCACTTCCACGCACTTCCAGACTGATCCCGCTGTCCGGCTGTCCCGCACGAGCCGATGAGCCGCGATTCAGCAGCTTCAGATCGCTGTCCTCGGGTGACAAGCCAATTCCGCCCTTGCCCCGCGGTGAGTCCGCCAGACGAATATCGCTGTCCGTACGATCCGAGCCGCTTGCCAGCTTCACTTCGCTGTCACTGTCACCCGCCAGCAGGTCCGCAGCACCAAACAGTTTCACATCACTGTCAGAATCCAGCGACGAGACAGGAAGTTCAATTGTCGCGCTGAAATCGTCCTCTTCCGCCAGACGTACATCGCTGTCCGAATCAGACAACGAAATGTCCTTCGCTGTCGGCTTTCCTTTACCCCCGCCCAGTTGTGGTCCGGAATCACCCGACAGACGAATGTCGCTGCCCGTTCCCGCCAGACCCTTGACGTCGTCCTCATCAAAGGACAAATCGTCAGCCATCAATCGCACGTCACTGTCCGATGCGCTCAACTTCAGCGTTCCATCGTCATCGGCGGAAAGGATGGGCATGTCAGGAGAAGAGTCCGCTTCGCGGCTGCGACGGTACTCTTCAATATCCTGCTCGCGAAACTTCCAGCTTCCGCGATCCGAAAACCCACGCAGCTCATTCTGCTCACGTGCCTTCCGGACTTGCTCCACAGTCAGACCAAGCAGACTGGCTGCTTCTTCAAGACTTAAATATTTCTTGGCCATGACGTTGAGGTCTCCCGCGGGGGAATGACGGTGGGCTGGATTTCAGAATGTCTTCACGATCAACAAGTCAAACGCAGTCCGACAGCAGGCAAAACCACGCATGCACGCCAGACACCATATCCTGCGCAAATTGTCCGAGCGGTCAAATTCTAAAGTCTCGGGATCGCGAGGCAAGCCGTTTGTTCTGATGAGATAACGAATCATGACGGTTGTGACGGCTGTGTCGTGAAACGGTCGTTCCCCGATTTCCAGCCTGTGCCGTGTCACATCCCTGTTTCCATTCTGAACACCAACGCCCTGAACACTCCACTTAGCAACGACTCTGCAGGGCTCTCGTTCGGGCTCAGAACCGTCCTGGTGTTGACAGAACAATGCACTGCCCCGAACCCTCATCGTTTCGGAGTCCATCACATCGGACTTGATCCGAGAATCGCCCCCGACATCGTTTCCCCCGGCTTTCCCCACCTCGGCTCGTTGTCTACCGAATTGCCCGCAAAATCCCACCCCTCGAGGCGACAGGAATTTCTACGCCCCGGAAACGTCCCATTTGAGCCCACCTGCATAAAGGCATCCGAGACCCGTTCGTTGTGCCCAACCCCTTCCCCGTGACGGTGCACGCGTGTTTCCACGCCCGCTATCGCCACGGAACGTCTTCCACCTTTTCGATAAGCCCGGGGGTTTTGCGACATCGGCAGACTGCCCATTCAAGAGGCAAACAGCACAACACCCTGATAACAAAAGCAAGCAAACCCAGGGGGATATACAGATCAACTCACCACGCCGGAATTCGTGTTAAAAAATGATGACTGGCCCGTCATTTTCCCAATTTCCATGCAAAAAAAAGCGAATTATGGGTCCCATTTTTGCTGGACAGGCATATCCTCAAATCTATTGGCGGGAAACGTTCTTTTTCTGCCCTGAATTTGAGCGTGGCGTTCAAGCGGTGCCTTTTTTTGATACACCAATTGATCGCTCGACAGAACCTGGCGTGCCGCTCCATTGCAAACAGAGTCCTTATGACGGCTCGTCCGAGCCGATTTTTGTCCCTCGGTTTTTGACTGACAAGGGGTTGTTAAATGAAAAGAGCTTCTCTCGGGCGAATGATCCGGCAGGATCGACGCGGATTTACGCTGATCGAACTGCTGGTGGTGATCGCAATCATCGCCATCCTCGTCTCTCTGTTGCTGCCCGCTGTGCAGCAGGCTCGCGAAGCCGCTCGCAGAACACAGTGCAAGAACAACCTGAAGCAGCTGGGCCTGGCTGTCCACAACTTCGAAGGCACCTACCGGAAGCTGCCGCCGGGACAGATTTTCTCTGTAGCTGCCTACGCCAACTTTGCACTGATGGACAACATGACCCTCATCGGGACTCTCGTCTACCTGCTGCCATACCTCGAAGCGGACAACCTCTACAAGCCGTTTGGTTCCAGCATGAAAATGGACTCCAAGGACTTCGAAGTTGACAGTGTTGACCCCATGAAGCAGAACTACTTCATGTATGCTGGAGTCAATGCTGTGACCGCAAATCAGGTTCCCGCATTCCTGTGTCCTTCTGACAACGCCGCTGCGGCTCTGAAGCCTAACAGCGCAGACTTCACTCTGTGGATGATCAGAACTGCCGGTGGTCCAACCTACGGTGGTTTCGTTATGAACGACATTCCATCAGACCCAATCACCAGCCGTCACGCGCTGACCAACTACACGGGCTGCACAGGTCGTCTGGTGGCGACCTCCAGCGAACTCTCGATCTCAAGCACCAGCCCGGACGCCCGCGCTGTCGATGACTACGAAGGCATTTTCCGCCTGAACAAGCAGAAGAAGTTCTCCGACGTCAACGATGGACTCTCCAACACCATCATGTTCGGTGAAGTTACCGGTGCTTTCACCGACGGCTACCGTGGTGTGGGCCGTCTGCGTTCCTTCTCATGGCTGATCGGCCCACTCGGCATGCACTATGCCGCGAAGTCGCTCGCCGGAGTTGTCTACGGCGGAACTCGCCCAACCCTGGAAGACGCGAAGTTCACCAGCCGCCACACCGGCATCGTTCAGTATACCATGGGTGACGGCTCTGTCCGAGCCCTCTCAACCAACACCGATGCTGACGTTCTGCTTCGCCTCGGCGGTGCTTCCGATGGTCAGGTTGTGTCAGGTCTCGAATAATCCCGTGATGTCCGCCTGACTCGCCGTTCCCGCTGTGCACCGCACATCGGGCTCGGTAGTCCCGAATCACCTGAAAGCCGTCGAAGGTCACTTCGACGGCTTTTTTCGTTTCCCGCCCTGTCCAGGTGCCATGCACCGTGGTTCCGAAAAACGTGCCCGCATCCCCGCAAGGTGCCGCATCCCCGCAAGGTGCCATCCACCTGATGACTCAGCGCATTGGATCTCAATGCTGCTTTCCGGTCTCGATTCTGGCGATTCATGATTCACAAAGGTGCATGATTCATAAAAGTGCATGGCCCCGATGAGTCAAGGGGCAGGGCACCGGTCAGTCGTTCTGTTCGGTCGGGCGGCCGTCCGGGGAGGCGAAAATCCAGATTCCGTGTGGTATTCGGCAGGACTCTTCAGCATCAGAATCCACTGGCCTCGGCCCGAAGCCCCACTACCCCAATCCCCGCCCCCCGCGAATACAGACGCGATTTCGCCGCTGGTCACCTTCACGTTACGTCCCCTCTGACTCCTGCTTCGGGCAGGTGTTGAGTATCACCGTCACTGGAAAGCGATTGCGGCTTGTCGTGAGGCAGGCTCCCATCCTGACACGAACGCAGGAGGTGTCGTTCAGCATGATTGAAGCAATAGCACCGGTTGGACCCAACCTGACTCCTGTAGCGGTTGCAGCAGTTGTTGTTTCTGGGCAACAAAAAAAGGCCTGGTTGACGGTAACAAGTACTCCTGGTACTCAAGTTCTGATGCGTAAACTCAACGCGGGATTATCAGCAGGGTGGTTCCCCGATCATCTGTCAGCGAGCTTGGTCCTTCTGATTTGACCTCCAACTGAGTGTTGGCGTCAACACAGAAAACGCCGCGATTTTCAGCGATTTTCAGCAGTGGTCGAGTGGTGGAACCACGGCCTCCAAATCAGACACACACACTGTCTGATGGCCAAACTTGAGCCAATCCGGACTATCCTGTTCTTTTTTTGTCGAAAAACTTCAACAGTCTGGCCTTTTCCGGTGCAGGGTCATTCTGGCGAACTATTAGTTCAGGGAAGTTAGTAGGGAATTAAACCCGTGGGAGAGCTATGACGCTCCGGAGATTTATTCCCTGACAGAAGCCCCTGAACTGTGAAAGTATTTTTCTGAAGGAAGCATGGAATGAAAAGATCATTGAGCCAGTCCCCGGCACGGACCAATCGAAGAGGATTTACGTTAATTGAGCTACTTGTTGTGATCGCCATCATTGCGATCCTCGTCTCACTCCTGCTGCCAGCTGTGCAGCAGGCGCGAGAAGCGGCACGCCGAACACAGTGCAAAAACAACCTGAAGCAACTCGGGTTGGCAACCCACAATTTCGAAGGCACTCACAGGAAACTGCCACCCGGGCAGATCTTCAGCGTCGCGGCCTACGCGAATTTTGCTCTCATGGACAACATGACGCTGCTTGGCACTCTGCCATACCTGCTTCCTTTTATGGAACAGGACGCTCTGTACAAGCCCTTCAGCACCAATATGAAAATGGATGTGCAGGACTTCGCCGTCGACAGCGTTGACCCCATGAAACAAAATTACTTCAAATATGCGGCTGTGAACGCAGTGACAGGATCTCAGGTCCCCGGTTTCCTCTGCCCGTCCGACAACGCTGCAAGTGCATTGAAACCTGGAACTGCAGATTTCACTCTGTGGATGATTCGCACCGCTGGTGGTCCGGCTTATGGTGGTTTCGTGATGAATGATGAGGGAGATGATCCATTGACCAGTCGTCACGCTCTGACGAACTACACCGGCTGTACTGGACGTCTGACCGCAACGGCAGAAGAACTGGGCATCACGATGTTCAGCCCCGACTATCGAGCAGTCAATGACTACGAAGGAATGTTCCGCCTGAACAAGCAGAAGAAGTTTGCCGACATTACCGACGGTCTGTCCAACACGATCATGTTCGGTGAAGTCACCGGTGCCTTCTACGACGGCTATCTTGGCGTTGGTCGCTTCCGCTCGTTCTCTTGGCTGGTTGGGCCTCTCGGCATGCATTACGCCGCAAAGTCCCTGGCCGGCATTTCCTACGGCGGAACTCGCCCAACTCTGGAAGACGCGAAATTTACCAGTCGCCACGCGGGAATTGTCCAGTATACTATGGGTGATGGATCAGTGCGTGCCCTGTCAACCAGCACAGACGCCGATGTGCTCCTGCGGCTGGGTGGTGCAGCTGATGGTCAGATTGTTTCTGGTATCGAATAACGGGGTAATAGCATGCGATTTGCCTTCCTGGCGCTCTCTGGATGTTTGTTAAGTGGTCTGGCTGGATGTTCCGGTGGCAGTGATGTCCCCGAAGAACTTCGCGCTCCTCCAATGCAGCCGATTACGCCGGCGGATAAAGTTGAAAATGCTCCGAAAGGGGCGGTTCCGGCGGAAGCACTCTAAGCCGCTGAAGCCCGCTCACCCTGCAACACTGACACGTTGTCCGACCTTCGGACAACGTGTTTTTTTATGCCGACCGTACACTTGCCCGCCACACAAGAGTCCCGCATCTCCGCCGCTTCAGCGAACCCCACGCCAACCAGCGCGTGTCTGCGTCATTGAGATCACCACCCGGCGATATTCTGGTGCCGCCTCGCTAACCTCGCAGGCCTCCATGACTCATCGCACTCCAGCCTGCGCTGTGAGTAGGGGAACACAGCCCCCGGGATCTTACGCCACCCGGAAACGCCGACGCAGGATGAAGTCAAAGCAGTCGGGCATCAAAGCAAGTGTTCCGGTTTGCGGAAACGACGCATCCGGTCTGCATTCTCGGTTCTCATCCGGCCCTGAAATCGCCGCACACATTTCAGTCTGCATGGACCGGCAATTACCGAGCAAGGATTCAACAAATCACGGCAAAAATCCGCGTTCACGCAATTCCTGGATGTTTCCGGGAGCGCTGGCCAGCACGCGTTCTGTGGCGTAGCGAAAAATGGCGAACCCGGAATACTCCACAGGCGCCGACAGGATCGCCACACGATCCTCATCCTCGGCGTCCAACTGACGGTTCAGTCGCTCCACCGCCTCTTCCACGGTGTCCGTCACAATTTTGTCAGGTCCTGAATCATTCACCAGTCGCAGGTTTGAAAACGCAGCGGAACGCGTCAGCAGGTTTTCAAAAAAACCAGCGTCCTCATGTTCTTCGAAGAAATTCCGCAACTCAGGATGCAGACTGTCCGCTGTAATGATTCGAGCCCGGCTAACGGTCACACTTCCACGACGAATTCCCACCGTGCGAGTTTTTGTGGATGATGTGATCAGGTAGTAGGGCAGTTCCGTATCACCGAACGTAAACAACCCGACTTCCACCGGCCGCTCAATCCGGATCGAGCTCCACGCGTCGCGGAAACGCTGAAACTGCTCAAAGCTGTCAAATAGTCCCATAGCAGTCGACTCTGATGACTCTGCAGGGACAGCGCCCTGCCGGTGGAAAGTACTCGCTGAAACAGGATCAGACATTTCTCAGGACTGACATCCGCGCCCCTGCAGCCGAAACCCACGCCGTCCTGCCGACTGTCCTGATGGGCCCGGCTGCGATCGACAACAGTCGACGCCGAAATCACTGCCTCGCTAACCAACACCGGCAGTTCCGCAGCCCGGGTAATCGGCCATCAGTGGGCTGGTTTCGGGGGATTAGCGAGCTTCTCTGCTTTGTCAGCATCCGACAACTCGTCCCATTCTTCCAGACACGGCGGACAACAGAATCCAACTTTCTTTCCATTCCATTCACGAACGTTGTCAGCAGTCAGCTCTTTCGCACTGATCTCATTTCCCATGATCGGACATTTCGTATTGACCACGGCGATCACGGCCGTTTCAGGGGCTGTGGCCACCGTCGCCATGGCTGCGGAAGGAGTTTCTCCTTCTCCGCACCCCGCAAGAAAATTCATCCCACCACAAACAAGCAGAAAACCAATACGATTTCGCACCTGAGGACCCCCTGCTGGAACGTGTCTGAAAGGAGCACAAACGCTGTCAATTCATGTGACAGCCGTCTCGCGATATTCATTCCGGCCTGACAACCGCGCGGTTGCCCCCGATTGTGAAACGCCTTCACAACGGCATGCAGAAGGCACACGCCACGATGGACCGACACTGCAATTCTAGTCCCGCTATCCCACGTTTGCACCGGACTCAGCCCCGGCATTTCCCGGTTCCCGGGGTAAAAATGGCCGTTCACATGACAAAATCAGGCCATTCACACACAGCACTCGCCCCCTCCACGTTCCCGCAAGTGACAAAGACAACCCCCTCATGGCTGTCCAGTCCACCGAAATACGGCCTCTGGAACCCTGTATCTCCACGCTGGCACTGCTAACATACCACCCACGAATACCCGGACATGCGCCGACAAACTTGAAATGAATCACAGGCTCAGCAAGTCGAAAGGGGGTGTCCCGGGAAACAAGGACTCATATGTCATCTCCCTGACACCCACTCCTCTGGAAATACGTCTTCGTTGTTCACAGACTCCCCACTGCCAACATGCAGAATTCGCACGTCAACCTCCATTGCCTGACACATTCAGATTTTTGACGCCGATAGGATTTCGATGGATGCCCTGCTCAACTCAGAAGCCCTGATAGCGCTTCTGACTCTGACATCACTGGAACTCGTACTGGGGATCGACAACGTCATTTTTATTGCCATTCTGTGTGGACGCCTGCCCGAACAAAAACGAGATCGTGCGCGAACCATCGGATTAATGCTGACGGTCGTCTCCCGAGCAATCCTGATTCTGGCCGTCAGCTGGGTCACCAGCCTGAAACAGAACCTGATTCACATCGGCGCCTTCTCGATCTCAGGGAAAGACTTCCTGCTGATCCTCGCCGGACTCTTTCTGGTCTTCAAAGCAACAAGAGAAATCCATCACAAACTGGAACTTACTGCACGAGGCTCCACGACACCGCCCCCTTTGACAACTCTGACCGTCGTGCTCGGACAGATCCTGCTGCTGGACGTTGTCCTCTCATTTGACTCCGTCATCACAGCCGTTGGAATGACGGAAGGCTTACCGCATCCGTTCCCGGTCATGATCACCGCAATTATCCTGTCGGTCGCCGGTATGCTCGTTTTTTCGAAGGCAATTGTGCTGTTCATTGAACGGAACCCCACCATCAAGATTCTTGCCTTGTCCTTCCTGATGCTCATCGGCGTCCTTCTGGTCGCTGAAGGTTTCGGACACCACATTCCCAAGGGCTACATCTACTTCGCGATGTCCTTCTCCTTCTTCGTGGAAATGCTTCAACTCTGGGCCTTGAAGCCCGCGAAACACCAATCCGTGGAATCCGAGTACTGAAGTAAATCCGCATACTGGTTCCCGCTCCGGAAACCGTCATCATGTCTGCGCAGGCCCGTTGTTGCCGTGAGGCGTTATGGACATCAGTGGCCGGCAGCACGACCAGCCTTCAACTTGACAGGAAATCAAAAGCTCATGGATGCGGATCCGGACGATGTACTAATGGATTTTCAGGGCCATGGAATATCCTTCCGGTACCCGGGATACTGGGAACTCGAGGAAGAACAGGACGGAGACGATACCATTCTCACCGTCGCGGCAGACAATTCCTGCTTCTGGCTGCTCAGGCTGTTTCCGGAATGCCCCCGCACCGAACAGGTCCTCGCGTCCTGTCTCAGTGCGATCCGGGAAGAGTACGAGGATGTCGAAGAGCATGAGTTCCGGGGAACCCTCGCCAATCTCACGGCCAACTGCAGAGAAGTCACATTCTCATGCTTCGAACTGCTGAACGCCGCCGGATTTCGCTGCATTCAGACTCACCACGCCACCATTCTCGTCTGGTGGCAATGCACCGACCACGAACTCGACAGCGTCCGACCTGTATTTGACCGAATCACTCAGTCTGTCAGAATCCAGCCCGGGAACACTCCTGCCACCAAACGCGAATAATCTGACACGCCTCCCGCGTGATGACCATCTCCGGAACTAAATCCATGAAGTCACCCACAACACTGCCCACCGCCGCCGAGTTCGAAAAACTCCGCAAAGAGGCGCGGTTTGTCCCGGTCTACAGACAATTGACCGCTGACACCCTGACCCCAGTCACCGCCTACCAGCGCATCGCCTCCGGAAACTTCGCGTTCCTCTTCGAAAGCGTCGTTGGCGGCGAAAAAGTCGGACGCTACAGCTTCGTCGGCAGTCAGCCCTTCCTCACAGTCACCGCACGCGGAACGTCTGTGGTTGTTGAGTCCCGAGATGGCGACCGGGAACAGATTGACAACACCGACCCGCTGAAAGTCCTCGATGCCTGTATCGCCCGCTACCAATCCGTCCACCTCCCCGGTCTTCCCCGGTTCCTTGGCGGCGCCGTGGGTTATGCCGCGTATGACGTCGTTCGCTATACAGAACATCTGCCCAACATCCCCCACGATGATCGTCAATTGCCCGATCTCACCTTCGCCTTCTACGATTCCATGGTCGTCTTCGATCACATTCGCAAGGTCATCTTCGCCGTGTCGCTCGCCGACACAGCGCAGGGAGACCCGGAAGAATCCCGCGCTCGCGCCGAAGAACGTCTCGATGTCCTCTGCCGGCAACTCGCCTTCACCGGCGAAGATGTTCAACTCACCGATATCGATCTCACTGTCGAACCCACGCTCAGCGTTCAATCCAATTTCTCCGAAGAGGAATTCTGTAACGCCGTCAACCGCTGTCGGGAATACATCCGCGCCGGGGATATCTTTCAGGTCGTGATCAGCCAGCGACTTGAATGCGACTCCCCCGCTCAGGCCCTCGATGTCTACCGCTCTCTCCGCATGGTGAACCCCAGTCCCTTCATGTTCCTCCTCAAAACACCCGATGTCGAACTCGTCGGCAGCTCACCCGAAATCATGGTGCGAGTCGAAGATCGGGAAACCACCATCCGACCACTCGCCGGGACTCGCCCCCGCGGAAAATCACCGCAGGAAGACAAAGAGCTCGAACGCGAATTGCTCGCCGACCCCAAAGAACGCGCAGAACACGTCATGCTCATCGATCTCGCCCGCAATGATGTCGGGCGCGTGGCCGAATACGGATCCGTAGTTCTGTCTGATGTCATGGTCGTGGAACGCTACAGCCACGTCATGCACATCACCTCCAATGTCTCCGGAACCCTCAAAGCAGAGCTCACCGCCATCGAAGCACTCCGCGCCGGACTCCCGGCCGGTACCGTCTCCGGTGCCCCAAAGGTTCGCGCGATGGAAATCATCGACGAAATCGAACCCCACAAACGAGGCCCCTACGGTGGTGCTGTCGGCTACTTCGATTTCACCGGGGATATGGACACCTGCATCGCACTCCGTACCCTCGTCCTCAGAAATGGACGCATCTACATCCAGGCCGGAGCTGGCATCGTTGCCGACAGCGTCCCGGAAATGGAGTACCGCGAAACCATGAATAAAGCCCGCGCTATGCTCAAGGCCATTCACATCGCAGAATCACAGCTTCTCCCGGAACACTCCACCTGATCCGCGCGAGTATTCACACGTCAAACCAACACACCCGATAATTCCTCTGCACTGCCCCCACGGGTGCACGCTCACCCGGAATCAAAAAGGCCCGGGTCCTCCCCACGAAGACCCGGGCCCGATCCACTCCCCAATCATCCATCTCCCCAATCATCAGCGTCTCACGCTGGCACTGCCGTGACGCCGCTTCAGTTGTCATACTCCACTGTCACAACTCCATCTCGCGAACGAATCTCAATGTCGTACTCGCCGAAGCAAAGATCCACTCGCGTCCGGCAGCGGGAGACTTCCAGCTTTCGCAGCGGACATCGCGGAACCAGAATCTCCACATAAACCACCCGCTCCACAGAGTCATGTTCACAGGCATGAGGGTCACGCACCGCAATCACCGCCGGAACAGCGTCCGGAGCGGCCTTGCAGAGATCCTTCACCTGCACACAAGTTGCCAGAGGAACTTCACACCGCACAAACTCCCCGATTCGGTGCATCGGCATTGGTGCTGGTACGGGAACGACAGGAACGCGGTACACAGGAACTGGGGGCACCGGTGGAACAGGTGCATACACCGGAGCAGGTCGCAATGGACCATTGACACGCGACCCACCGCCCGAACCCGCCTGAAACTGAAAGGTCATACGCACGTCCCGGCCGTTCGAAACCGCTCCATGACTTCCGCGTCGATCACCCAAATCGTCTTCCCGCATGGCCACACGGGATCGATCACGTCCCGCACCGGAATACGATCGCCCCGCATACCCACTCGACATCTCTGCCGAACGCGAGTCTCGATACCCGTCATACCCTCGGGAGTAATGCTCGACTTCGTAATCCGACGGACGAACAGACATCCGCAAATCCCGCTCACCATAGTATGACTCTCGCATCTGAGCCTCACGCAGGGACATCCCGGAATCCGACCAGCCACTCCGACCGCGCGGTCCACCGGCATATCCCGCAGAGCGTCCTGAGGAACGATCCTGCGACAAGGCATTCACCACCCGCAGAATGTCCACAATGTCATTGGCCTCCACACCGGAAGTTGTCATCATCACAATTCCTGCCACCACCAGACTCTTCAGCATTCCTGTCTTCATGGTCACACCTCTTGCCGCTCGTTGCCCACTCGTTCCATCCACCTGTCCCGCCTTGCATCCTGACTGGATGCCATGACTCAAAAGATTGCATTTCCCGTGCCAATCACTTTCATTTCAGCCACAAACCCTTTCCCAACAACACCTTAGACAACTTCGACGCACCTCTCGCGCAACCGACTACAAAAACAAAGCGCCGTCATTTCGACTAATCCAAAACAATCACAATGATATCATCCATTCAGATGATCAAGCCCCGCTGGCAGCTTCCCCCTTGCCCCGCCCACACCGACCTGCAGCAGAAATCGCCGCTTTCAGACCTACCCGCCATTTGTTTCCCCTGCGGATTTGTTCAACGATGCCACGGTTGACGATCCTGACGTCCGATAACCTCTGCAGGGGGGTGTTTCTGTTCCAGGCCAGAGAATTGCGAAATCCGCCGGTCTCCTGCTCGCAGACCAGCCGGTTATCGCTGCCGGAACTCGTTACGCCTTGCAGAGGCCATCGGAGAGGTTGGGCGCATGGATGCGAACCCATCCGCTCCTGCTCAGGGATCACCCTGAGGCTCGGTTCTGTTGAGAGTTGCCAGGGAAGGGATCTTCATGCGAACACTGCTGTACGCCACGCTTCCACTGCTGCTCTGCAGTCTTCCGGGTTGTCAGTGCTTCCGAGGCAGCGAAACCGTGTACGACACCGTCGATGATGTCTCAGACCATCTGCGCAGCAGTCCGCGTCTCGACAACGTCTACAACGAACAACTTGATGCCACTCGCTGGTGCATGCATCGCCCCGGCACTCGCTGCACCTGCCCGGGTACGTTCCCGCGCCATCGCCCTCGCTGAAGCGGATCTCAGGGCGCTGTGCTCAGGATTCCTTTGTGCAGGCGCCAACCGTCCGGGGTCTGCCACGCTCACACTCCCGCATTCCTGCCAGTTGCACGCGGAACTTGCTTTCCCGATCGCCGCAGAACTTCTATCATTCGCCGCACAGGATCTCCTGAGCCGCAGTGGGAATCGCTTGTCCGAAATCCCCCGGGCCCGGGAACCGCGCTGATCACGTGACCGTGCTGCAGAGTGCAGAGGCCGTACAGGTCGGCTCAAAGGGAATCAACGTTAGAAGGTGCTGACAATGGGACTGTTTACCGGCCGCAAGGGCCTTGTCCTCGGGATTGCAAATGAGCGATCGATTGCCTGGGCAATCACAGAGAATCTGCATCGTGAAGGCGCCGAAATGGGGTTCACCCATCTTCCGGACGCCGGCGATCGCCCAAAGAACCAGAACAAGGTTGCCAAACTTGTGGATCCGATCGGATCGAAGTTCCTGATGCCGATGGACGTCTGCAACGATGAACACATCGATGCGGTCATCGCAAAAGCAGTGGAAACCTTCGGGCAGATTGACTTCATCGTGCACAGTATCGCCTTCGCCCCACCCGCTGATCTCACCGGCCCCACCTATGCCTCCAGCCGTAATGGCTTCAAGACAGCCATGGAAATCAGCGCCTACAGCCTGCTGGCTGTTGCCGGAGCCGCCAAGCGCCGCAACGCTCTCAGCAAAGATGCCAGCATCCTGACGCTCACCTATTTCGGTGGCGAAGAAGTCATACCCGGATACAACCTCATGGGGATCTGCAAGGCCGCTCTCGAGTGCAGCGTACGCTACCTCGCCAGCGAACTGGGCCCCGATGGAGTCCGCGTCAACGGCATCAGTGCCGGACCAGTCAAAACTGTCAGTGCCATGGGCGTGGGTGACTTCGATGACATGCTGAACCTGTATCGCGGCATCTCACCAATGCGACGCAACATTTCTGCTGACGAAGTTGGCAAGACAGGTATGGCACTGCTCAGCGATCTCTCCAGCGGCATTACCGGGGAAATTGTGCACGTCGACTGCGGCTTCAGCATCATGGGTGCTCCCCCCGCAGACTTCTTCCAGCAGCCGGAAGCCAAAGCCTGATTCGGTGACTCCATCCCCCCCGGCTTTCGTTGTGTACGCACATCAAGCCGGGGGGCGGCCCCGTTCAGGCCACGCGCTGACAGCATCCGCTGCAATCAGTCCTGAACCAGCCCCGGAACAGTCTGACACCCGTATTTCAACCTCGGCAGCGTCGCAGCCCACTGCAGCCCAGCCGCAAATGATTGTGCCATGACTAAACCCATCGGAATCGCCGTTGTCTGGTCACAGGATCACGTGCTCGTAGGCCTGCGAGCCCACAACACGGTCCTTGCCGGAATGTCCGAATTTCCCGGCGGCAAATGCGAACTCGACGAAACTCCACGCAGTTGCGCCGTTCGCGAATGCCAGGAAGAAACCGGGTTGGTCGTCATCCCCGTTAAACAGCTGGCCACGGTCCTCTGGAAGTATCCCCACGGCGACGTTGAACTGCACTTCTGGAAATGCCAACTCGCTCCGGATCTGCCACCTCTCGCAACACCCGCCAGCCCTTTCCGCTGGGTAACCCCCAAAGAAGCCAGCGAACTCGCGTTTCCACCGGCAAATCAGTCTGTTCTGCAAACACTGCTGACCCCGCACTCCTGAAACCAGGATCCCTCTGAGGTCGCAAATGCATGAAATCCAGGTTACTGTTTTGTTTTTCGCAGCAGCCCGCGATGCAGCGCACACCGACAAGACTGTCCTCTCGCTGCCGCACGCCGCTACGTTGGCCGATCTTCGCGACACACTGCTGCAACGGTGGCCCGAGCTCGGAAAATTCGGACCGTCACTGCTTTGGGCCGTGAATGCTCAGTACGCCAATCCGGATCTTCCCCTGAACGATGGCGATACCGTTGCCTGCTTTCCTCCCGTCAGCGGGGGCTGATCAACCAGCCCCGCAACCCGAATGGCCAATCATCCCCAACGGCCAGCAAC
>JALQWE010000241.1 GCA_023258825.1 Planctomycetaceae bacterium
TGATGGCCGCGATAGCTCCTCCTGACTCACACTCTACGCTCAGACCGCAGGTTGCTGCTGAGTCATGCAGTGAAATGCGCCCAGTCCCCAGACAAGGTCCAGTGCGTCCACACCCACCACACGTCGATCCGGATAACAGTCCTGCAGGATCTGCAGAGCGCGGTCGTCGACCACATCCCGGAAGGTGGGTACGATCACACCGCCATTCACCAGAATATAGTTGCAGTAACACGCCGGCATCCGCGCGTCTTCCTGAAACTTCGGCGTTGGCATCGGCAGGGCCAGTGGAATCAAACTGTCACCAGCACTGTTGATGCCCGCTTCCACTCCGGCCCAATTGCCACGCAGGTCGTCTGCTTCCTCGGCATCGTCTGACCATGGGGTTGCGACCAGAACCCTTCGCCGATCAACAAATCTGGCAACCTGATCAATGTGTCCATCCGTATCGTCGCCCACGATCCCATGCCCCGGCAACCAGATCACCTGCCGTGCCTGCAACCACCAGGACAGAGTCTCTTCCATCATCTGCCGAGTCATCCCGGGGTTGCGATTGGGATTCAACAGACAACTGGCGGTCGTCAGTACCGTCCCCTCGCCATTTCCCTCAATCGCTCCGCCTTCAAGAATCAACCGTGGACGCAACGCACGGGTTTGCAGGTGCGCCGCGATCTTCCGGGCCGTTACAGCATCAAAGTCCCAGGGCGGATATTTCCCTCCCCAGGCATTGTAGTCCCAGTCGATGATCAGCTGAGTTCCGGAAGCTGATGTCCCGGGCCGCCCGTTCAGAAAAATCGGGCCATGATCGCGACACCAGGAATCGTTGACCGGGATGTCAAAAAGTTCCGGGGTAAAACGACTGCCCTGAGCCGAGCAGGCGGCATCGACCAGGGCCTGCGCAGATTCCCTGACACCAGGTCCACCTGCCAGGATTCGCACGGGTTCAAACTCCGCCATAACCGCTACAAACTTCGCAAACGCGGTCGGTATGCGTTCAAAAATACCGGGCCACGAATTGGGATTCACCGGCCAGGCCGTCCACGTGGCCGCATGAGGCTCCCATTCGGCCGGCCAGCGATAGTTCTCAAGTGATAGCATACGACACCAAAGCCTCAGAGACATATCAGAAAAGAACAGGGGACGCTCAGTTGTAAGCACCAGATGCCCAGGCACTCCGCCACAGCCATCACTGACGCGCGGATGAGCCCGGCGGCAACAGGCGCCGGCAGGCGAGTTTACCAGGCCGCTTCACGTAGCACTCAACTCGGCGAAGGTACAACACACTCTGCAACAGCCAGCAAACCAGCAGCACCCGACGTCAAACCCGTGGCAAAGCGAAATCAGGGGGCCGTCAGATTCAGACGTCGCCGCAGATAATTTGCCCGAGCCAGATTTCGCTTTTCGGTTTCCAGTACTTCGCCCTGCAGAATCTGCAGGTGAGCAGGTTGCGTGTGAATGAACAATTCGTTGACTGTCGCGGCATCAAGGTTTTCAATCAGCCCCAACCGAATGCCCATCCGCAAACTGGAAAGAAGATGCATGGTTTCTTCAGAGCTGATGGAGCGGGCGCTGGTCAGTGTTCCGTGGGCACGCGACACCTGGTCGTGCAACTGAGAGCCATTTTTCGTCAGCAGAAACTCCCGATTGCGGCGTTCCCATTCCACGATCCGCAACACCACTTCCTGCACTTCACCAATCAGTTCCGTCTCTGACTTTCCCAGCGTGACCTGGTTCGAGATTTGATAGAAATCCCCCAGAGCCTGACTGCCTTCGCCATACAGTCCCCGAACCGCCAGATTGATTTTCTGTGCCGACTGATGCACCTTCTGGATATCACGCGTCAATCGCAAGGCGGGCAGATGAAGCATGACGCTGATGCGAATTCCTGTCCCCACATTCGTCGGACATGCGGTCAGATATCCCAGCCGCGGATGAAATGCCACTGGCACCTGAGACTCAATCAGGTCATCCAGTGCATCACATTCCTGCCAGCTTTCCTCCAGAGCCAGTCCGCTGTGAAGCACCTGTAAACGCAGATGATCTTCTTCATTGATCATCACGCTGTAACGTTCACCTTCGGAAAACACCACCGCACGCGGTCCGTCACCCCGTGCCAGCTCGCGACTGATTAACTGCCGCTCCATCAGAAACTGACTGTCCACAGCGGACAACGTTTCGACGTTAACCGGCAGCATTTTCCGCCCCTGAAAGGTACCTCGGAGCGCCGCTTTGACCTGCTGAATGATCTGCACCCGAACGTCCGCTGTCGCTCGGGAAATGAACGGAAACCCTGCGACATTTCTCGCCAGTCGAACCCGGCTGGAAATCACAATGTCCGACTCAGGTCCGGTTCCACGCAGCCACTCTCCGCTGGTCTGCACAAGGGCCGCCATCAGGCTGCTGTTTTCTGATCGTTCGGAGCTCAACGAATTGTTCCCGCGAAATTCACTCGCTGACACAGCAAGCTATTGATTGACGAAGCTGGTCAGCCCTGACCGAAGGCGGCACGAAGCACGCTCGGGCGGAGCATCATGCGCCAGATACAACCAGAGACAAGATGCGATGAATACATTCACCCCATCCGCCATCCTGCCCCCTCAGCGTGTCCTGAACCAACATTCAGGGAAACCGACCCGCCGCAAATCCCCCAGCATTCGCCGTTGAACTCGCAGCACAGAACCATTGACAATTTTTGCCATCAGCGAGGGCCGATGGAAAAAATTCTATGAGCCGGGTTGGTTGCAGTACAGCGCAGGCCACGGAAAGTTTTTTGAATCTGGCGCTTCGCAACTGCTCGATACACTGTCCCCCACCCAATCTCGCATGTCAAACTCAGTCAGACGAACTTCCCGGTGGCTTGCGCCGACGCCCGGATTTCGGTGGTGTCGGTGTCCGGATCTTCGTTTCAAGCTCCAGGATCTGGTCTCGCAGTACCGCAGCCGCTTCGTAATCTTCCTTCTCAATCGCCGTACGCTGCTGATTCCTCAGCTGTGAAAGGCGGGACTGGTCCTTCGTCCCGACAATCGTTCCCCGCGGTTGCTTGCCCACATGCTGAGAATCCTCGTGAATGCTTTCGAGCAGCGGGATCAGCTCAGCCATGAATTCCGTGTAGTCCTGCGCACACCCGAATCGACCATGCTCCCGAAACTCACGGAAGGTGATCCCACAGTTCGGGCAGACAGCCTGAGATTCGGCGGTTTCTGCCATGACGTCGCTGAGCTTGCCTGGCAACTCGGGGAATACCGTTTCGTCCGGGCCCCCCTGCTCCAGGTACTCTCGAGCACAGGTATCGCACAGGTGCACCGCTACCGCTTTGCCTTCGCGAATCTCGGTAACGTGCAGAGTGGCCGTTTTGGTACAGCGTCGACACTTTTTCATCGATCACAACTCAGCCAGAAGTTTTAACGCCCTATCCGACGGAAACGCAGGATTTCCGTCCCACCATCAGCGATTCAGACTCACCAACTCACCGGGCTTTCCGCCCGCGAACACTCGTGTCCACCTCACAGGTTTCCCTGCTCCGGAAACAAAACGAGCCCGTATCCTGGGAGCCCCTCGCCTTCACGACAAGCCTCGTCCCGCAGTTTCCCGCAGTTTCTGATTCCACCCGACACCAGGCACGGCTTCGAATGCGCAGGATAAGCCGAAGGCAAAACCACATCGGCTCCACCGCACCACTCCTCACAACAGCTCACCGGTACGCTATTTACGCCCCCCACCAGCTTACCAGTTTGCTCTTGCTCCAAACCGCATATCGTAGTTTCCCCCACGACTCACTTTTGCGGTGACGAAGCAGACTGCCCCGGCGCGGTGCTGCCCACAGTCTGTGTGGTGAACCTCAGTATGCCCCACGTCTCCGGTCGGTGCATGTCCACCACGCCCTGTGGCGACCAGACCCAGTTGTCCTCCCGACTTCCTTCTAACCGCCGAGTCCGACCGTTCACGACCTCATAGGGCCATTCTACGCGCGAAAAGTTGATTCTCCACTGAGTTCCCTCACGCGGCACCAGCGGAACCACAGCCGGCCATACCACGTCTTTGAACTGAGCTGCCTTATCAGTGTCCGAGAATGTCTCCCAGCCTCGCCAAACCGAACCATCCCGGATCGCACGCCGCAGCGGTTTATCCCGGTCATTCAACGACTCCAGCGCTGACCATGGAATCGCAATCTCTATCGTCCAGCCCTGATCACTGTCCGTCGCATCGTTCAACGTTCCCTGAATACTAACGGCCGTGCGCAGTCCAGTGAGCGTCCAGCCATCGTCAGCCTGCCCGCCATCGCGATAAGGCCGCGGCAGCCGCAGGTCCCAAACCGTATTCAGCGCATTCAATTCCAACTCGCCATAGGCCAGACCGTCACCCTCCGGATCCAGAAACACTTCGAAATCATTGTCGTGAAAAATCACCGAATCCCTGCGGGTCAGGTTGCCCCAGACGTGCGGCTCCTGCAGTTCGGCTGCAAGATAAAGACACTCGTCGTCCCAGAGCATCTTCATGCGTGTTGAATACTTCGGACGTGGCTTTTTGACGCCCTCAATATCAATGAATTCCGCCGACCATGCCGCCTGCTGCCACGCCGGTTCTTCCAGTCGACCATCAATTCGTAATGCAGCAGATGGTCGGTCAGGAAGCCGAAGGCAAAGGTATTCCGCAACCGATGATTCAGCCCGATCCTGCCCCGCGGACTCGTCCACCGGCTCGACTTGCACTGCGACCTCGGATTCGCGTGTCGGGACCACCGGCGATGGATCGCCGTCCTGAAACACGGCCAACATCGCCTCAGCGAGACCGAAAGCCCCCATCAACAGCCCCCAAACACCCCAATTCAACAAGACACTCATTTCCGAACGCTCCCGTCGCTCGCCCAGTCAGGCAATTGCCAATCCTTTTACCCTCTCTGCAAATCCTCTGACGCTCCGACGTGTTTGCAATGGCCCCTCAAGCTGTTTTTTCAGCATTTCTCGAAAAAACCGGGCAAAAAAATCGGTTGCCTTACGCTCGACAGCCCCTAAAACGTTCATAACGTTCGTTCCGCAGCCGTCGCCAAGCTGAGGCGTATTGCAGTTGTCAGATGACTGCTGCTCGCCGAATTCGCTCGACGCTGCAGTGCTGAAACGTCTCTGCTGCGGTGCCTGAATGCCGGATTGTTTGCAGGTACCGGCATCCCGGCATCGCGCGGCAGAGTTTTTCCTGCTTCCCTGATCAAATCCTCGGAGCTCTCTATGCGTTTTCTCAAGTCACTCACGGCCCTGATCTGTCTGCCAACCGTGTCCTTTGCCGCAGACCGAGCCCAGTGGGTGCAGTGGCGAGGAAACGACCGAACCTGCACCGTCGCCCAAACCGAATGGCCCGAGTCGCTGAAGCCCGAACATCTGAAAGAAGCCTATCGAGTTCCCCTGGGCCCCAGTTACTCCGGCCCAATCGTCAGCGACAACAAGGTGTTCATCACCGAAACTGTCAATAAGGAAAATGAAGTCACCAGGGCCCTCGACCGCGATTCCGGCAAGGAACTGTGGAAGGTGGAGTGGCCGGGCGCCATGACCGTTCCATTCTTCGCAGCCGCAAACGGCAGCTGGATTCGCGCGACGCCGGTTTATGACGGCAAGAGACTCTTCGTTCCCGGAATGCTCGCTGTCCTCGTCGCGCTCGATGCGGAAACCGGAAAGGAAGTCTGGCGTGCCGACTTTCGCGAGATGTTTGAAACTGTGGGACAGACGTTTGGCTTCGTCTGTTCACCGCTGGTCGACGGCGGTTTCGTGTATGTGCAAACATCAGGCGGCCTGGTGAAGCTGAATTGTGAAACCGGTGAGATGGCCTGGCGGTCGCTGAAGGAAGCCGGTGGCATGATGGGCGGTGCATTTTCCTCGCCCATGCTGGCTACCCTCGCCGGCACTCGGCAACTGGTGATCCAGACTCGTGCGAAGCTCTGCGGAGTCAACCCGGATTCCGGTGAAGAACTCTGGTCCGTAGCGATCCCTTCATTCCGTGACATGAACATCCTCACACCCACCATCATCGGTGACCAGATCTTCACGTCCAGCTACGGTGGCGGCGCACTGATGTACGAAATCACAAAAACTGATGCCGGCTGGCAGACCCGGGAAGTCTGGAAGAATCAGACTGAGGCCTATATGTCCTCTCCGGTTGTTGTGGATGGTAAGAT
>JALQWE010000242.1 GCA_023258825.1 Planctomycetaceae bacterium
CGCTGACACGTCGGTGTTTGTTGATGTGCACTTCAAAAATGTTTGTCTCGGTGGGCTCACGCCACACCGCTCGCCAATTTGGGAAGGTGAACATCGTTTCGCCATCCCGGGCCGCGGCTCCTGAAAGGCAGGAGCATCTTGCGGCTCAGGTGGAACTTCGCCCTCCCGACGTACACGCCCCCCCCGACGTGCACGCCTTCACGGAACTTCGTACGTCCCGCGACTACTCGTATCGCAGGGCATCGATCGGGTCCAGACAGCTGGCACGCCATGCCGGGTACATGCCAAACACAAGACCAACCGTTGCGGCAAAGACCATGGCAATCACGCCGGCCGGGATCGAAACCACCACAGGCCAGTCAGCCCCCGGACTGATGGAATTGATCAGCTTTGTGATGCCGACGGAGGCGCTGATTCCCAGAGCAAGTCCGATAATTCCACCAAAACAACTGAGCACCACAGATTCAATCAGAAACTGAAACAGGATATCCCGCCCGCGAGCTCCCACGGCCATGCGAATCCCGATCTCCCGCGTTCGCTCTGTGACCGAGACCAGCATGATGTTCATGATCCCCACACCGCCCACCAGCAGCGAGATTCCGGCGATGGAGGCCAGCAGAGCTGTCATCATGCCCGTGATCGTGCCGAACAATTCCGAGAGTTGTGCACTGGTGACCACTTCAAAGTCCGGCTTTTGACCAAACGCGATCCGATGCCGATCCTTCAGCAATTGCAGAATTTCTCCCCGCGCGGTTTCAATCAGTTCCGGGGCTCGGGCACCCACCAGAATGGCGGCCACGTCGTTGAATGATGAGCCCTGAAGTCGCCGTTTGACGGTGGTGTAGGGCATCAGCATGATGTTGTCCTGATCATCCCCGGTCAGTGATGCTCCTTTTTTTCCCAGCACCCCAACCACCGTGAAGGGGATGTTTCCGATGCGTAGCTGCTGCCCCACAGGGTTATCCGCCGGAAACAACTCCCGCACAATCGTATGGCCGATCACGCACACGCAGTTGCCTGCACGCTCGTCTCGCTCCGTAAAAAATCCTCCGGCATCGATATCCCAGCTGCGGACTCGCAGGTAATCCACACCCACGCCCCACATTTCCTTGGGCTGCATGTTGGAATTGCCGCGCACCACTGGCCGAGCTCCGAAAACCAGCGGAGAAAATGCCAGCACAGATTCGCATTCCCGACCAATCGCCATGGCATCCTGATCGGTCAGTGTGTTGGTATTTCCGGACTGGACACCCCGTCGCCGTTCAAATCGCGGCTGCACAACAATGAAGTTGGAGCCGATGGACTGCAACTGGTTCTGCAGCAGTTGTCCGGCACTGCTGCCGATGGACACCATGGTGGTGACCGCAGCGATGCCGATCACAATCCCCAGTACGGTCAGTGAAGCACGCAGCTTGTTGCGAAACAGAGCGCGAATGGCAACGTAGATCGTCAGGAAAATGCTCATGGGGCCTCCGGCGGCTTGATTCCCGTCACAACTTCATCACCGCTCTGCAGGCCGCCACCAGTGACATGCGTAAACTGATAATCACTGTCTCCGATCATCACTTCCACAGCACGCAGCTTGCCGGAATACTGAACTTCAGCGGATTCAGCAGTCCCGCCCGTCGGCGCTTCTGCCGTGGACACGACCGCAGCAGGTGCGTCAACGACTGTCGCCGACGATGCTGCCGTCGCGGAATCCTCGGCAGACTGCTTCAGACGAGCCGCCTCGGCATTCTCTGCCTGCGTTTCACGAACCCAGACAATCCGTCGTGTGGCCGCCTTCGCTGCCGCCACGCTTTCATCCACCGGAGCCGTCAATGACGACGTCGCCGCGTTATCCTTGTCATCCTGCGCTACGAACAACTCCAGATACTTCTGATCCACTTCCCGGACCATCGCCTTTTCCGGATTGAAACGCAACGCTTCATTGGGAATCTTCAGAATGTTCTTCAGCTCAGACACCTGGAACGTCAGATTCGCGGTCATCCCCGGCAACAGTTTCAAGTCGGGATTGGTCGTCGCCACAATCACCGGGTAGGTCACAACGTTCTGGCTGACCGTCGGAGAAATTCGGATCTGATCAATTTCTGCATCCCGAAACACAACGTCCGGATAGGCATCCACGGAAAAGAAAATCGGCTGCTTTGCTTCCCGCGCATTTCGAATCAATCCGATGTCTGCTTCATCAACGGCCGCCAGAATATGCATTCTCTCGCGCATCCGTGGGGCAATCACAAACAATTCGGGGGTCTGAAACTGAGCTGCCAGGGTCTGACCCGGATCAATCAAGCGGTCGATGACCACGCCATCCACAGGAGATGTGATTTTGGTGTAGCCGACATTCGCTCGGGAATTCTCCAGATTCGCTTCCGCCTGACTGACCCCCGCTTCAGCAACCTCCAGTTGCGCCTCAAGCGCGATTCGGGCAAATCGATACTGGTCCAGTTCAGCCTGCGAGATAAAGTCGGTGTTCTCCTGCTTCAGGGCCAGCGAACGCTGTTCATCATTGATCGCTCGCTGCAGTTCGGCTTTGACGCGATCCACATCGGCCTGGCGAGTCTTCAAGGCGGCTTCATCCCGCGCCACCGCCGCGTTGTAAATTCGCGGGTCGATCTCGGCCAGCAGCTGGCCTTCCTTCACTTCGCTGTTGTAGTCCACATGCAGTTTTTCAATCGGACCGGAAACGAAGCTGCCCACTTTGACCTTCAGAACCGGATTGACTTCGCCCGAGGCATTGACGGAAATCCGCAAATCACCGGTCTCCAGCTTTGCCACTCGGTAACGCGGCTTATTCCGCTCCGCCAGCCACGCCGAAACACGGCTGCTGCCGAAGTATCCCAGGGCCCCGAGGATCGCAAGCACAACGAGCAGTTTCAGAATCGTCTTCATAGTCTCTGTCTTCAGCAGGTTGGACCATTCAGCTTCGTCCGGCAACCTGCATGCCGGACACCCGGATCACCGGGAACTTTCAAGTGTTTTCAGGCCCGCAGAAGTCCAGCCGCCGGACTGCTGCACGTCCCCTGACAGACTTCAGCCACGCAACGTCACCGTCGCGTCCTCCCGCGGAATACTGCCAACCGCCTGACGCGGCACACGACAGGAAATCCGCACCCGAGCCGCAGCGTCGTCCGGATAGATCCGACTGTGCTCTTCCGCATGCTGATTCAGCCAGGCAAACAGCCGCCCATTTCCCACGCCGGTTTCGATCTCGGCCTCGACGAAGCCTCCCGACAACCGCTCTGCCACAACCGCATTCAACTGGTCCAGCCCCAGCCGCTCAGACGCACTGATAGTGACGGTGTCTTCATGACGTCGCCGCAGCACATCCACAAACGACTGATCCTGCACCCGATCCACTTTGTTCAGCACCAGCAGAACATTGCGGCCTTCAATCCCGATCTCCTTCAGCACCTCATAAACAGTGTGAATCTGACGCTCCGCCTCCGGGTTGCTGGCGTCCACCACGTGCAGCAGCAGGTCGGCATGACGAGCTTCTTCCAGTGTTGAACGAAATGAGGCCACGAGGTGATGCGGAAGGTTGCGCACAAATCCCACCGTATCGCTCAACAGCACATCACCGAAGGCCGTCACGTGCCAGCGTCGGGTTCTGGTGTCGAGCGTGGCAAACAGTTTGTCTTCCACCAGCACATCCGCACCGGTCAGTGCCCGCATCAACGTGCTCTTGCCGGCATTGGTGTATCCAACCAGTGACACTGTCGGTTGTTCGCGACGCAAACCCACCGTCCGAACTCGACGCTCTTCCACCTCACGCAGCCGCGCCTTCAATTCGGAAATCCGCTTGTCAATCAAACGACGGTCGGTCTCCAGCTGCTTTTCACCAGGACCACGCCCGGCCCCCAAACCACCGGTGCCGCCGCCACCCACGCGTTCCAGGTGAGTCCACATGCGTTTCAGACGAGTCCGATAGTACATCAGCTGCGCCAATTCCACCTGCAGCATGGCTTCATGAGTTCGCGCATGAGTCGCGAAGATGTCCAGAATGACCTCACTGCGATCCAGAATCGGCTTTTCCAGCGCCTGCTCCAGCGATCGGCCCTGCGACGGTGTGAGATTGTTATCGAAGATCACCATCTGAGCATCGGTCGCTTCCACCAACTGCTTCAACTCGTCCACCTTGCCGCTGCCAAGGCAGGTCGATGGCGTTGGTGTTTCACGAAACTGAACCAACTCACCCACCACGTCCACACCGGCGGTCTTCACCAACCCCTTCAACTCATCCAGCGCGTTCGTCCTTGCAAATCCATCATCCGGATGAAAGACCCCCGCCAGCACCGCCCGCTGACTGGCCACATTCAACGATTCGCGCTTCGGATTCCGCGACGCCGCACTGCGGGAACCTGTCGAAGATTCCTCACCCGCAGACCCCTGCGACTCCGCCACTTCCGACCGATTTTTCAGAACACGTTCTGGCTCACCCAAGAGAACTGACCCTTCCACTGATCTACTGATACGGAAACGTTTCCTCGACCACACACAACATGCAGGCACTCCTGAACCAAAGGCCCACACGCATCATATCACCCATCTGTGCCCCCCATATTGTCGTGGTCTCGCAGTGAAAAGCGAGAGGAATTGGCGGGGGAATTCGTGAATCCTCTTGCAATCTTCCCGAAAAAACTGCAGGATTTCGGCAATTCCTGACCCCCGTCCGGTTGCGGAAACACGCCTTCTTCTCCTTCCGGCCAATCTCCCGACCATGGCCTCCCACCCACTTCTGCGACGACAAATCCTCCGACACGGCCTGATCGGCGCCGCAGGCTGCGCACATAGCTCCCTTGTGACACTCCCGCAACTCCTTGCCGCAGACGCCACTCGAGATCAATCACCGCGCTCCTGCATTTTCATCTTCCAGTACGGTGGACTCAGCCAGCTGGATTCCTGGGACCCCAAGCCTCTGGCACCTGCCGAAATTCGCGGCCCCTACAAACCCATCCCCACTCGGACTCCCGGTGTGCAGTTCGGCGAACTCATGCCCGGTCTCGCCGCAATCTCCGACAAACTCTGCGTCATTCGTTCGATGAGCCACAGTGTTCCCATTCACAACGTGGCCAACGAAATGCTGCTCGCCGGCTCCTCAACCCCCACGAAAAACTCGCCCTCACTCGGCTCCATCGTGACCCGACTGCGACCTGTTGATTCCAATCTGCCCGCACACGTGTGGCTGCAGAAGTTCGGGGGCGGAGCGGCTCCGGCAGAATCTGCCTATCTCACCGGTGGCCACCTCGGCATTCATCATGCGCCACTCCTCATCGGCGAACGCCACGACGACAATCCCGCAACTCCCGGATTCACCGTGCGTGCCTTTGAGTCTGCTGCCGACATCACCACACCTCGGCTGCAATCCCGCTGGAACCTTCTGCAGCAGTTGCAGCCGCAGGATGCCTTCGCCAAAGCCCGCGAACTCACCGCCCTGCAGGAAAAAGCGTTCACACTGCTGCACAGTCCACACGCAAAAAACGCCTTCAGTGTCGAAGACGAATCCCCACAGCTGCGGGATCGCTACGGAAGAAACCCCTTCGGACAAAACCTGCTGATGGCGCGACGACTCGTCGAAGCCGGCGTCCGCCTCGTCAACGTCGTTGCCTGGATGGGACTCGCTCCTCACGAGAAATTCGTCAGCGTCGAAACCTGGGACATGCACGGCAACGCCGGAGTCGGCATCTTTGATAATGGCTGGAATGGACTCGGCTGGGCTCTGCCACGCGCCGATGCCGCTGTCGCAACCCTGATCGAGGACCTGGAAGAACGCGGACTGCTGGATTCCACGCTCGTGGTCCTCGTCGGCGAGTTCGGACGAACCCCCAAAATCAGCCGCGGTGCGTCCGCAATCGGACGCGATCACTGGCCCAATTGCTACTCCGCCATGCTCGCCGGGGCCGGAATTCCCGGAGGAATGACCTACGGAGCCTCGGACGAAACCGCGATGTGGGTCCGTGAACGCCCCGTCAGCCCCGAAGATTTCAGTGCCACCGTCCTCGCCGCACTCCACATCGATCCCGCCACTCGACTCAGCCCCGATGGGTTCACACTCCCGGCCTCGACCGGCCAGCCACTCCCCTTCGTCAGCTGAAAAGCCCCCCAATCGCACTCGCAGAGCACCAACCCTGGGACGGGATGCACG
>JALQWE010000243.1 GCA_023258825.1 Planctomycetaceae bacterium
CAATTCACGCCAGATCACACCCCAGTCTGGGGTCTTCAATTTCCTCACCCAACACGCCGGAAACAGTTCCCGACCGTCACAAAATTCTGCAGGTTTCGCGATCAGCATCAAGCGCCTGAACGGAAAAAGCAGGCATTTACGAGTTTTCCGGCCACAGAATTGAGAAACCCCACCCCCCATTCCCCGAATGGCACTTTCACCGAACTGCCCTTTGCGCCTAGAATAGCCGCACTCAATTCTGCCTCGCCTTCGTTTCGTCAGCAAAGTCGGTCTCTTGACTGCTGTTTCCTCCATCGCACTGCTCGGATCCACTGGATCAATCGGCACCAGCTGCCTTGACGTCGCCCGTCAGCATCCCCACCGCCTGCGCGTGGCGGGCCTGGCGGCTCACCGCAGCGTCGAACGTCTCTGCCAGCAGGTGTCTGAGTTTCGGCCGGACTGGGCCGTCGTCGGCTGCGAGTCCGTTTCTATCCCCTCCACAGAACACGCCCGACACACTCGCTGGTACCAGGGATTCAGCGCAGTCGAATCGCTGATTCGAAATCCGCAGATCTCCACCATCGTCTGCGCTATGGTCGGTGCGGCAGGATTGCCCGCCACATGGGCTGCGGTCGATTCCGGAAAACGTGTGGCCCTCGCCAACAAGGAAAGCCTCGTTGTCGCCGGATCGCTGATTATGAAGCGGGCCGCAGAAACCGGGGCCAGCGTCATTCCCGTCGACAGCGAACACAGTGCCATCTTTCAATGCCTCCAGGCCGGTCGCCGTGACCAGCTGCGTCGAGTTATCCTCACGGCCAGCGGTGGTCCGTTTCGCGGCTGGACTCGCTCACAGATGGCTTCCGTCACACCGGCGATGGCCTTGAAACACCCGACATGGAATATGGGTCCCAAGATCACGGTGGATTCCGCCACCATGATGAATAAAGCCCTCGAAATCATCGAAGCTCGCTGGCTGTTCGATCTCAAGCCCTCCGAAATTGCTGTGACGATCCATCCCCAGTCCCTGATTCATTCTCTGGTCGAATTCGCGGACGGATCGGTCATCTCTCAGTTCTCACCGCCAGACATGCGACTCCCCATCCAGTACGCGTTGCTGTTTCCTGACCGGCTTCCCAGCCCGGCTCGACAAACAGACTGGACACAACCCTGCACCCTCGAACTCCTGCCGCCCGACCTCGATGCCTTCCCGGCACTCCGACTGGGATTTGAAGCCGCAGAGCAGGGCGGGACCTGCGGTGCCGTACTCAATGCGGCCAATGAAATTGCTGTGGAACGGTTCCTCGCCGGAAATCTCCCGTTCCCCTGTATTACTCACATCGTTCAGGATATTCTGAACCACCACAAATTCGACGCTCAGCCAACACTCTCGCAACTGTTTGCGATGGACCGCTGGGCTCGGGAGGAAGCAACCAGGTGGACACTCTAATCGCTTTGCCACTCGTGGCAGCCAGTTTCGCAGAAACCTTCAGCATGATCGAAAACACCCTCTCTGTGGTGCTCGGTCTTGGCATGGTCATTTTCTTCCACGAACTGGGCCACTTCGCCGTTGCCAAATGGTGCAATGTTCACGTGGAACGCTTCAGCATCGGCATCGGCCCGATTCTCTGGAGCCGCCAGAAAGGCGAAACCGAATACGCTCTCTCCGCGCTGCCACTCGGAGGCTACGTCAAAATGCTCGGTCAGGATGACATGGATCCAAACCAGATGACCAGCTCGGAAATCGCCGAAAACCCGCGATCCTACTCGTCCAAAACCGTGCTCCAGCGCATGGCCATTATCTCCGCCGGCGTGATCATGAACGTTCTGACGGGCTATTTGTTCTTCGTCTTCGGATACTGGTCCGGTATTCAGGAACCATCCCCGGTCGTCGGTGCTGTTCGGTCCGGGTTTCCTGCCTGGGAAGCCGGTATTCGCGCAGGTGACCGAATCACCGAGGTGAACGGGGATCGCATTCGCAGCTTCATTGATCTGCAGGAAGCCATTCTCCTCTCCTCCGGCGATATCAGCCTTCGCCTGCTTCGCGCTGACGGCACCGACACCACTGTCAATGTCACCCCCATGAAAAGTTCTCCGGGACGCTCCATCGGTGTCGCACCGACCGTCACCACGGAACTCGTCCGCAATATCCCGGACCCCGCTCTGATCTCTGATGCCGATATGCCACTGGATCGCGCCTCAGAAAGCTTCCTGCCCGCAGACCGTGTCGTCGCTGTGCGCCCGGCCTCACTTCAGGAACCAATTCCCGTTAGCCTGCTTCCCGAACTTCGCAGTCTTCTCGGACGCTACGCCGATCAGGAACTCACCTACATCGTCGAACGCCCCTCCCCTGATCCCGCTCAGCCAACTGCATTCCAGACCGTCGAAATCAAGGTGCCCGCCCAGAGCGTGCGATCCACTGGGTTCTGGATGGCAATGGGACCAATCCGCGCGATTCAGAAAGACTCCGTCGCCGCCCGCGCTGGCCTGAAAGTCGGTGATACCATCCGCTCCGTCGATGGAAAAACTCCCGGTGAAGACATCGACCCGCTTTATCTGCCCGTCTACTTCGCCGGAAAAGCCGGTCAACCCGTCACACTCGTCATCGATCGCTCCAGCAGCAACGGGCCGTCCACCGAAGAAGTCACAGTTGTCCCGGAAGATCTGCCCGGCTGGACCGATTCCCCCGATCACCGCGCCGCCCCGCTCACGATCCCCGCCATCGGCATCGGCTATCAGGTCCAAACCCGTATTGCTCGCGTTCTCCCGGGATCTGAAGCTGAGAAACTTGGTGTGTTCGCCCCCTCCACCAAGATCACCCGTATCGAACTCATCCACCGAAACCCGGGACAAGGCAAACCGGATGCCTTCGGAGATGCGGAAACTCCTGTCGAACTCGATCTCTCCACCGAAACCAGCAAGGACATCGGTACGGAGAAGGAATTCAACTGGGCATGGGCGTTCGACCAACTGCAGCGTGCCCCCGGACGAAAAATACTCGTCCACTATCAGAACGGTGACCAGACCGGATCCAAAACCCTCGAAGGCCTGGAAACTGATCCCAATTGGTTCCTCTGGATTCGTGGCTTCAACGCCGGCGTTTGGAACGATGAACGCGAACTGCAAAAGGCCAGTGCCATCGGCGAAGCCCTTTCCCTCGGACTCAGCCGTACCCGCAAATCCGCCGTCTCCATCTACCGCAGCCTGCGACAGATTGTCCGCGGAGATGTCGCGATGGAATCATTCAGTGGCCCACTCGGCATCGCCAAGATCGGTTACATGGTCGCCGATCGCGGCCTCGTCGATCTCTTCATGTTCCTCGGCTTCCTCAGCATCAATCTTGCAATCCTCAACTTCCTGCCGATCCCCATTCTGGACGGCGGACACATGGTCTTCCTGCTCTGGGAAGGGATCACTCGAAACAAACCCAACCCGCAGGTGATCAACTGGGCACACGCCGTCGGTATGATCTTCCTCCTGTCACTCTTCGCATTCGTGATGTGGATCGATATCTTCGTCAGTAACATGTAGGCCCGTCAACAGGTCCATCACACAGTTTCAATGGCAGCCAGAACGAGCGGAGACGTACCACGTCTCCGCTCGCTGCATTTCCGCTACTTCACAGCCGCCTTCTCGACAGCCGCGCGCATCTTTGACAGCCCCGTCTTCGCCACCTCCAGCGGGTCCTGCTTCCAGTAGTCCGGATTGAACAATTCCAGTGACAGTGTAATCGTCCGGCCACGCCCCCCCAGCATCTGCAGAATTGAGGTCAACGGGGCAATCCCGTCTCCCGGGTACACCCGCTGGGCATCACTGATGTCCGCTCGATCTGGCTCGGCGGGGTAATCATTCATATGGAACACCTGCAGTGAATCATCGCTGAACAGAGACAGTCCCGAAAAATCGGACCCGCCTTTGTAAATGTGGTAAGTGTCCAGCAACAGACAACTCCCGGAATGCCCTGTCTCCGCTGCCACATAGGCCACCTCGCCCAGACGAGACAGGTTCTTTGAAAACCCCCAGACTTCCAGCTGCGGAATAATCCCGATCTCATCACCCAGTGACTGCAGAGCCGCAAATCGCTCCGCAGCCACCGCCAACTCCACTTTCGCACTGTTCGCCTGATGTGCACCAACCGGCGGTGCCGCAATCCGAGTTCCACCGATCTGCTTCAACATGTCCATGTCCCGCCGCGCCTCTTCCAGCGCTGCAGCACGAGCCTTCTCGTCGTCGTGAATCCACTGTGCAAATCCAATCGCACTGTCCACCGTCAATCCCGCGTCTTCAATCCGCTTCCGCAGATCCGACAGACTGCCTCCCTGCTCGACGTACTCCCGCAAATTCGGAATCCAGGGTTCAATCCCGTCGTATCCAGCGGCTCCGGCAATCTCCACTTCCCGAACAACCCCGGGCTTCTGCCCCCGAATCGTGCTGGTGTTCAGACAGTACCGAAACCCTCCCGCCCGACTGGAAACAGGCCCCGCCGGTGCAACCGCAGTTACCGGATTCGCTGACAACAGCCCGGCGCCACCAAACAGCGACGCACAGATCATCTCCCGTCTTTCCATGTCTCCCCCACTCCCCCTATCCAGACAATCATGGCCTGCCAGCAACACACCAACATGCCTTAATGGACTTAATATTTACTTCACGACAGAAAGAGTTTCACCTCCTCCTGAACGTCAGGCTTATACGATCGACACCCGAATCTGTGATTCACCCCGTTATCGATAGCAACACTCAAAAGCCTATTCGACTTCCCTGCCCACCCATGTCCTCTCGCAACAGTCACGGCCCTTCACTGCCGGGCTCTGATGACGGCCGAATCAACTGAAAATAACGACGAATCAACTGCTTCTGCCCCGGCGGAATCAGCTCCGATTCCAGGGCCGTCTCACTCAATGCTTCAAACTTCTCCACATTCTGACGGTACTCTCGTTCCGCCACCTGCTCCTGCTGCTCCCCCTGACTCTTCTCTGTCTCCGCCTCACCCATCCCGGAATTCTCACCCGATAGCCGCAACTCCCTGCCTGCCGCCTTTGCTCCTGTCTCTGCCCCCTGCGGATTTCCAGCCGTGCCTTTGCCCGCCTTTTTTCCACCTTTGCCCTGGCCCTGAGCAACCTGCCGAGCCTGACTCTCCACGTCAGATTTTGCCTGCGCCAGATTCATCGCCTGCTGCTGCAGTAACTCGGTCAACTTCTGCTGATTCGCCATCCTCCTCGCTTCCGAAGCCAGCCCACGCGTTCCCTCCTGAAATTTCTGCGAGTCCCCGGATTCCAGCCCCTCCGCCATCCTCCCAGCAGCCTCTGCAACGGCCTTCGAAGTCGCTGGTTCCTGAGCTGAGGGCTGCTGTTGCTGCTGTCGCAACTTGTCCGTGATGGCTCGCTCAGTCTGGCGGTCCAGCTTTGGTGCTCCCAGCTTCGATAACTCGGCTTCCGCTCGCTGCAGGTCCCCCGACGCCAGCGCCTGCCCCGCCTTCGACATCTCTTCCGCAAGAGACATCGCTTCGCCAATCGCTTTCATGGACTCCAGAGTGCCAGACTCGCTGATCCGCTTCTGCATCTCCTGCAGACTCGCCTCCATCTCCGACAATCGAGCGAAGGCCTCACGCGGCGTTGTCCCCGGCTCAGCCATCTCCTGCAGATTCTGGTTCATCGATTCCAGCAACCGCTTCAAATCCGTGTCCGGTTGCTGCTGCTGAAATTCCTCCAGCGACTGTAATTCCCGCTGTAATCCCGAAGACTGCTCTTCCAGAACGGCATTCACGACGCCTGGAACCACTGGCCGCACCGGCGCCAGTGAGACCAGCGCGACCAACACGCCAGCCGCCGTCAGGATCAACCCCCGCTTCCACTCCCGCGGTGTACGCAGCGGCACCAGGACTTCGGGATTCAGACGCAATACGCACTGCATCGCGTCTTCAACCTGCAGCAGACGAATCGCATCGACCGCAGCCCCCTCAACAAACTGCAACGCCGTTTCAAGTCGATTCTTCAGACCACACGACTCGTCCAGCCACCGCGCAGTCTGTCTCAGTGACACCCCACGCCCCGACCCCCACAAAACACCCGCCAGACATCCACCACCGCTCAACACCGCAGGTAGCCACAACGGACAACGCTGGTCAGTGA
>JALQWE010000244.1 GCA_023258825.1 Planctomycetaceae bacterium
GGTAGCGCTCTGGCTCGGCAACGAGCGGAGCAGCTACGAGCGATGGAAGGAGGAGGCCCGGCGACTCTGGGACGAAGCCGGCCAGGACTCTGAAGTGATCGCGGAGCGATGGAGCCGAGAAGAAAAAACGGAACTCGACCTGAGCAGCAGCATTGCAGAGGCTGTCCGGGACGTGGCGGAGGAGGTGAGGGAAGGATTCTTGCGAGACCTGCTGAATGCGGCACTGGCTGCGGTGGCATGGCATGAAGTCGCAGAGCATTTCCTGGCGGATCTGCCTGAGTTCAACAGCAACAAGCAAAGATGAAGGAAGACAAAATGAAAGAAGAGCAAACCAACATTGTGTTCGCGTACAGCAGAGCGCAGGCCATCGAGGATGGCGTGCTGATTGATGCGGGGGAAATGGCGAAGGAGGCGGGCTTCCGTTACTCGGTCGCACTGACCGCCGCCGCGTGGGAGCTGTGCGTGGCAGTGCCGGAAGCCTGCCCCTGGCAGGATGAACGGGGCAGACTGTGGGACGTGCTGAACGTGCTGCGGGTCAGCAGCCGCAATCGAAGCAGCTCCGGCATCGAGTTTTCGGGGCTGGTGCAGAATGACGAACGAGGGCCGCAACTGGTCACGCTGCAGGCCGTTTGCGGGCCGGGCGATGACCTCGAGCCGGTCATCACTGTGATGCTGCCAGGCGAAGACTAGGGCCCGGGTGACCGGGCCAACAATCCAGCGGTCCCCCTTGTGGGGGGCTTCTGGATTCCCGGGATTTCGTTTTGCGAAATCCCAAAACGGTGGAATCGCCTTTGGCGATTCCACCCCTGAACGCCCAGGGTCGGGGCTGTCTTCGAACGGTCTGCGATTATGGGCTTGCAAGATTAACCACACCATGTCACGGCGGTGTGCACATGTGGGCTTAAAACAGGCCCCAAACGACGCATTTCAGCGGATCCTTCTCTGTCCACAATTTGTATACAGGCACAGACAATGAAATCGAGCTCGGAACCGGTTTCCCTGCGGCTCTCAGCTGCTGTGCTGGCGCAGATCGATGCTCGGCGGGAACCATTCGGAATCTCGCGCGGTGAGTGGGTGCGCGGCGTTGTGATGCAGTCGCTGAATGGTGGCGACAGCGCCGCTGTCTCTGCACAACTCGACGGACTGGCTGCCGCAGTGCAGGACATCCAGAGGGCGGCCGACGGAGGCCGCAAGGACCTCGCTCGCCTGCTGTTCCTGCTGCTGACGGAACTGGGTGACATGGGGGCTGACGACGCGAAGCAACTCGTCGTCAGCCGATTCCTCACCACGAAGCGGGAGTCAGAATGATGGTGGCGACGATCCTGGCACTTGGCGGATTCGGGAAGACGGGCAGTGTCTCCGGAATTGCGGGCTACTTCACCGGCGACTGCGCGGTCGGCTACTACGTCGAAGGCGGGCAGCGGCCCGGTGAGTGGTTTGGTGACGGAGCTCGGGCACTGGGCCTGAACGGAACCGTCGATCGCAAACAGTTTGAGAACCTGCTGGCCGGCCGGTCACCGGACGGTCACCGGATGCTGACGCAGTCGAAGGCGAAGCAGAAACAGTTTCGGGAACGGGTGGTGGTCGACGATCGCAGTCCACTGGATCCGACGACGCGAGCGGACAGCAAGCATAAGCGGCGGCTGCACAATCCCGGATATGACCTGACACTGTCGGTGCCGAAGTCCGTGTCGGTGTGGTGGGCACTGGCCGACCGTGACACGCAGAAGAAAATCGACGGGGTCATCGACGAGGCCGCGAAGCGAACACTGACATGGATTGAGTCGGATCTGCAGCTGGGCAGGCGAGGTCTGGGCGGTCGGGAGGAGGAGCGCGCCGGTCTCGTCATCGGAATGTTCTCCCATTTCGACAATCGAAATGGAGATCCGCAGCGGCACATTCACTGCACAATTCTGACTCCCTGCCTGCGGAAGGATGGGACGTGGGCCAGCATCAACGGAGCGAAGCTTCGGGACTGGACTCGGACTCTGGGCCCTATGTTTCGGTGTGAACTGGCGACGCTGCTGCAGGAGCGATTCGGAGTTCGTATCGGCATGCAGTCGGCCGAGGGGCAACGCTCAAAGTGGTTCGAGCTGCAGGACGTTCCTCCGGATCTGGTCCGTCACTGGTCCTCCCGACGTGAAGAGATTCTGCAGCAGTTGAAGGACAGTGGTCTTGACCCAAAGAACACATCGGCCGCAGCACGGACCCGGGCAAATCTGGAAAGTCGAGCGGCCAAGAATGATCACAGGCCCTTGCAGGAGCGGCGTGAAGAGTGGCGTCAGACAGCGAAGGGCCTGGGGTATCCATCACTGAGCGTGCGGGACCGGCAGGAATTCCGACCGCGGGCGTTGACGAACGGTGAATTCACAGAACTCGTCCGGCAGTCAGCCGCGCGTTTGCATGAGCAGACTTCCACAGTCACTTACCGCGATCTGCTGAAGGAGGTCTGCGAAGCCAGTGAATGCCGGGGCGTCACAGCGAAGGTCCTCGACCGTCGCCTGCGCGAGGCCGTGAACAGCTCGCCGGAAATCCGGCGGCTCGGGGCGCTGCAGCGAGAGGAGCACTACTGCACGAAGGACATGTGGGCTCTCGAACGTCGGCTGCTGAATACCGCTGAGCGAATGACGAAGCGCAGAGGAGCCACAGTGTCAGCTGAAATCCGCGAGTCGATTCTCTCTCGGTACGGCGAACTTTCCGCAGAACAGGTGACCGCCATCCGCAGTATGACCGGTGAGGAGAGTGCGTTGCGGGGCTTGTCCGGTGTGGCGGGGGCAGGAAAGACGCACTCCATGGCGGTGACTCGGGAAGTATTCGAAGCAGCCGGATACCGGGTGATCGGCGGAGCGCTGTCGGGAGCGGCGAAGGAAGAATTGTCTTCGCAGGCTGGAGTTTCGTCGAGAACGGTGGCCAGTTACCTGCATCAGATCGATCGCAGTCCCGCTCGCAAAGTGGCGGACCGTGTGCGGCATGATGTGACGCAGTTGATTCGAGCGGCCGCCGGAAAATCCACAAGAAAGTACCCGAAGAATCCGCTGGATGCTCGCACGGTGCTGATGCTGGATGAGGCCGGCATGATCGACACGCGGCTGATGCAGAAGTTGCTGCGGCATGCGGAGAAGGCGGGGGCCACGGTGATTCTGGCGGGCGACAGCAAGCAGCTGCAGCCGATCGGTTTCCGATGGCGACTCTGCAGTCAAACCGTCGGCAGCGGGACGCGGCTGACCGTAAGGCTGTTGAAAAGCTGCGAGACGGAGATGCTCGATCGGCTCTGGAAAACTACTCCAGCCGCGGCCGGCTCGTGGTGACTAAAAACCGTGCCGGAGCGGAGCAGGCGTTGTTGCAGCGTTGGGAGCAGTCGGGAGGCGTCTCTCGACCGTCCGACAATTTCGTTTTTACGCAGACACGCGCTGAGGCTCGGCAGCTGAATCGCCGGTGCCAGCAGATCCGCCAGGAACAGGGAGCTGTGGATACGGCCCGAGGCACGACCGTTGGCGGAGAAACGTACTTCCGGGGCGACCGGGTGATGTTTCACAAGCCTGATCGCGGTCGGGGGATTGAGAACGGCTACAGAGGAACAGTTCTGCAATCCAGTGCGGACCGCCTGGTGATTCGGCTGGACCGTGAACCCAGCGAGTCGCAGCGGGCTCGTGGTCATTCGCAGGTGGTGACGCTGACGGTGCGGGACGTCCCGAAGGATTCTTTGACGCTGGGCTATGCGGCGACGACCCACAAGATGCAGGGCAACACTGTATCGAACTCGTTTCTGCTGATGGGCGGAGCGATGACAGGGCGGGAGCTGGCGTACGTGCAGGCGACGCGAGCACGCGACAACACCTGGTTGTTTGCCGATCGGCTGACGGCAGGGGACGACCTCGCAGATTTGGCAAAGGCGATGTCGAGATCGCGAGGTAAGCAGATGGCTCACGATATTGCCGCGAGTGGCTCAACCTCTTCAGCTGGCGATCGCAGAACGGAACGTGGCAAGGGTCAGGAGTTGACGCGGCAGTTGCAGATCGAGCGTTGAAACCGGAATCACAGTGAGGTGTGTCATGCGAAACATTGTGCGAGTCGTTGTCATAGGAATTGTAGGTTTTGTCATCGGCGCCATTCTGGTTCTGTTTGTCGCCGGTGCGTTTTATCACATGTTGCCTGCAGCTGCCGTATTCCTCCTGCGAGCAATCCCGGTGTTCCTTTGGTCGCTCACCGATCTGTGGTGGGCGGTGTGCGTATTTCTTTCCATGCTTGTCGTGTGGGCTATGGCCGAAGAAGACCTGACATCTCCATTCACAGGACCAGTGTTGCGCGGTCGTAGTCCGATTACACGAAACACGCTGTGGCCAGGTGGGACGAAATCACCGCGTCCCACCAGAAACGGCCCCACCCGGACAACGCCGCAGGTCAGCGGCCCTCCGCGCTCGGCCAGACCGACTTCGGCGAACCGTACATCGGGCGCGAGGGGCGGAACTCCAGTGAGTGGAACCGGGACGAATACCTCAGGCCCCCGAAATCCCCAAAGCACGGCACGGCCACACGGCCGCACCCGACCTGTATCCGGTGTTCCAGTACCACCTCGAGTCGGCAAACCACGACACAGGAGAATCTGATGAAATTCCTGAGCAAGCTATTTACGAACGACGAGGATCTGTCCCCCGAATCGACAGAGGCCTCTGAAACTGACGAGGGACGTCAAGTCTTTTTCGGTGGTGACTACCTGCCGGCAGATGAAGCCACGAAGCATTTTCTGGCGGTCGGCACTACAGGCAGTGGCAAGACCATCGTGTTGCGATTGCTGATGCAGAGTGCGCTGCCGGATATTGGTTCGGGAAATGACACTCGAGCGATCATTTACGATGCGAAGCAGGACATGATGTCGATTCTTGCCAGCATTGTGGATCCAGGCCTGATCTGTACGACCAACCCCTTTGATCAGCGCGGAGCTGCCTGGTGTCTGTGGCGGGACGTCCGTGAGCCGCGTGTCGCCGTCGAAATCGCGTTCACACTGATTCCGCGTGAGCATGAAAGTCAGCCGTTCTTCAGTGATGCGGCCCGCCATCTGACTTACGGTGTGATGACAAGCTTCATGCTGTCCGGACGCGAGTGGGAGTTTGCGGATCTGGTGCGGACGCTGCGATCCCAGCGGATTCTGAAGCAGGTGCTGCGTCAGCACGATTACACGCGCGAAATCATTCACCTGTACTTCCGGGACAAACGGTTGCTGTCGAACATCATGTCGACGATTGCGACCAAGATGCTGCCGTTTGAGCCGATTGCAGCCGCGTGGGAATCTGCTGAGCAGCGATTCTCGATGGAGGACTGGATCCGGCAGGAGCAGGCACTGATTCTGGGGAACTCAGAAACCAGTCGGGCGGCGATTGATGCAATCAATCGTTGTATCTTCAAACGGGCCTGCGATTTGACACTGAGTCTGCCGGAGTCATTTACCCGGAGCAACTGGTTCATTGTGGATGAGGTGTCCGAAGCTGGTAAGCACGACTCCCTCGTCTCGCTGCTGAAGAAGGGGCGGTCCAAGGGAGCGAAAGTCGTGCTGGCAACGCAGAGCATTTCCGGACTGCGCGACCAGAAGATGTATGGACCGCATTTCACAGACGAGATCCTCGGACAAATCGGGAATCGGTTTATCGGGCGACTGGAATGTCCGGAGACCGCGGAGTGGCTGTCGAGGCTGATTGGTGATCAGGAGGTTGTGCAGATCAGTCGGGGTTCCAGCAGTACCTCGGGGCAGCATTCGTCATCCACGACCACGGTGACTCGCAGCACTGCCGTGCGCCGAGCGGTGCTGCCGGCGGAGCTGATGAGCATTCCAGGAGCGAATTCCAGTCGCGGGATCTCGGGTTATTACCTGCTGCGTGAGGGTGGCTGCTATTTCACGACCATTTCGGGGGAAACGGTTTTCGGGGATTGGCTGGAGCCGGCGAATCCGAATGTTCCCGACTTCATTCCGCGAGCCGTGAGTTCTCAGTACCTGCAGTTGTGGACAAAAGAGCGGGCTGCGGCGTTTGGCCTCGATCTGACTCCGCCTGTTCGGAGGGATCAGCGTAAAGAGAAGGAGGT
>JALQWE010000245.1 GCA_023258825.1 Planctomycetaceae bacterium
GTCACATCGAATTTGTGATTGAAGTATTTGAGAAAATCATGCAAGATAAAGCGAATGCAAAAGGATCTTGTCGCCTCGACAAAGATCAGTCTGGCCCACTGGCTGTCAGACGCGGGGCAGCATGATCAGGCAGCGATTGAACTGCAGCAGGTTGTGGACAGTCTGGAGCAGCTGTATCTGAGTGATTCAGAGGGATCAGAACCGTTATTGGCGGAGGCTCAGAGGCATTACGCAGAAATATTGAATGAGTTGGGACGGCGTGACGAGGCGCTGACTGCGGCGCGACGTGCGTGTGAATTGTTTGAGGCCATGGACGCACGTTCTCCCGGTAGCAAGCGAGTCGATTTGGCGATCAGTCTGCAGGTTTTGTCCACGGTGCTGGAGTCAACTGGGCGACGACGTGAGTCGCTTAGTCTGGCTCGTAAAGCCCTCGTCATCCGCGAGGCGATCGTTGAGACCACACCGAAACTGTTACCAGACGTGGCATCTTCACTGAACAGCCTGGCAATAGGTCTGGCAGGAGTCGGAGACCACCACGAAGCCCTGCCCCTGATCCAGCGATCCGTACAGATTTACTCGGATTTTTACGACCAGAATCCAGATGCGTGGGCTGCTGATCTTGCATGTGCTCTGGACGTTGAGGGAATGGTATTGGCACTGAATGGAGCGACATTTGAGGCGATCAGATCGACAGAGCGGTCCGCAGCCTTTTATCGGGCGTTGGCCGTGGAGCGGCGGCGAGCAGTTCTGCCGCAACTCGCCAATGTGGAGGGAAACCTCGCGATTCGTCTGCGAGATTCCGGAGATTTTGAAAAAGCCCTGCCATTCGCACGGACTGCAGTTGGGTGTTGGAATGAACTGGTTGCTGAGGACGAGCAGGCGTACGGACCGGGACTGGCCCACGCGCTGAGTTCTCTGGCGTTGCTGCTACGTGACGCTGGTCAGCACGAAGCAGGCCTCGAAGCGGCGAGAGAGTCGCTGAAGATGCGGATCAGACAGGCGAAGCGGGAGCCAGCAAAGTTTCTGCCTGCGCTTTCCATAAGTCTGACGCTGCTGTCGCATGGACTGTGTGATATCGGTCGGTATGCCGAAGCATCACGGTATGCCCGGAAAGTAGTTTCGGTGGAGCAGGTACTTGTGGCGACTGACCGGAGCGCATATCTGCTGACGCTGGCTTCGGCAGTGCATAATCTTGGTCTTCTTCTGCGCAAATCCGGTCAACTGTCAGAATCTCTGGAGTGTGCTCGGCGTGCCGTGACGCTGTACAGCGAGTTGTGCACGGGAAATGGCACGAAGTATGGGCGCGAGCAGACAACGGCAATGAATACGCTGGCGGTACGGCTTGCGCAGTGCGGAGAGGTCAGCGAAGCGTTGCAAGTGTCCAGAAACTGTTGTGGGTTGCTGGAAATCTGGCATGAAGAGAATGGGCCGCTTTGGCGGTCGCAGTTTGCAAGGGCCCTGCAAACCTATTCAAACCGTCTGGCAGATGCAGGACAGCTGGCAGAGTCCTGCACTCAGGCAGAGCGGGTAGTGGAGCTTCGACGGACTTTATGTGAGTCGGAGCCAGACAATCCGGTGTTGCAGCGGGACCTGGCGGACGCGTTGACGAATCTGGCAGTGAGGCTGGAGCACGCTGGGCACTCGGAGCAGGCCTTGCGTGTTATGGAGGCGGCAGGGCGATTCGGACGGGCACAGGAGCTGTCCGACGTGGCAGCAGAACCTCCGGGCTTGTAGGCGAACAACTGTGGCTGCGGGTATTACAAGTGCAGCCATTTGCGGAGATGGGCTGCTGGAGTGATGGGCTCGGGCTGGAAAGCCCCAACTACGTTGTGTTCGTCTCTTCAGGAATGCCCGATTGACTGTCACTGATCTCAGGTCACGGTTTCAGTCCCGAAGACGCGTACGATTTTGCGACGCATACGAAGGCAGTCTGGCGGGACGGCTGGCTGGCCGGCGGTCCGGCGGTGCTGGTTGATGATTCGCAGCAGATTCAGAAACTGCCGGCGGACGGGGGCGTAGGGTTCATAGGGCAGGTTCCACAGTTCCCGGGACAGCTCTTCAACGGACTTCCGGCAGGCCTGTTGTTCATACCACGCCACAAGGTCCCGATATACGTCCCGAGCAATCTGGACTCGAGTGTGCAGGCGACCGTCGGGGATGCACTGGCCCTGTTCGTCACGCTGGTGCAGATAGCTGCCGCGGCGGAGTGTCAGGGTGTAGCAGTCGATCCGCAGAGGAGTACGGCGGACATCCCGCATGGCGACGGATTCCTCGTCGAAGAACTCGTGCTGCCCATGGGTGGCCAGCAGGACCCAGAATCGTCCCCAGCGGAGGTAGTGGACGTTGGCCAGCCCGCGGGCTTTCCGCCGCACTCGCTGCTGCCGCGACAATGCGGCGCCGTACTTCCACAGCAGCTTCTGGTCGACCTGCACCGGATTCTTGTGCCACGGCACCACTCCGGTTACATAGAACCAGTATCCATGCGGCAGGATGTTGGTTGCCAGCTGCTGAACCATTCCTTCCCGACTTTGTACTTCCCATCGATACGACATTCCCGCTTCGCCTCCTGCGATATTGAAAAGTGGGGGCGTGAGACCATCTCGACGCCCCCCTGACGCAAAAACCTTCCTGCGAACAGCAACCAGATCAGATCAGCAAAACCAGCCGAACCTTTCCTGTGCCCCTTCCTGCTGCGGAATGCTCCCTGCGGGGGTCGAACTACATTCCAAGTTCGCCCCCGCCAATTCCATAGGAGTACCGCAGCAGAAAACCATTCGGTGACGTCCAGCGAGCAGCCCTGCAAGGCCCCTCGTGAACCACTGTTCGTACGCTGCCACAACCCGCTGTTCCTCCCGGAACCGCCGGCTGTGACCGCTCAGACTTCAGCCACGAATCAGACGCGGACTTCTGCAGCCGAAGCTGCAGAAGTCTGCATCACGACTTCCGGCCACTGCACACTGTCGTTCCTTTCGTCGTGGATCATGCCCGGCACCACCCGTAAGCACGCCAGCGGGTCTGGACTGCCTTGCCCAGCGCACCGTCTGCAGAGATCGCGGCCATTACCGGCCGTGAGTTCTGCAGCTTCCTACTCAGAACACACTCCCCCTCATACGGCTTTTGAAACACCTGACGGACAAGGTCAGGCACCGGGGACCAACCCGGCAGCCGCAGCGGTTCCTGCGTTATTCATGCACTTCACAAACAGGGTCTCGTGGCACAGGGGACGTTACTCCCCGAACCAGTCAGCTGTATGTCCGCCCGCCAGGGCGGCATAGTTTCGACGCGGTGGTCCGCGTCATTTCAGGGGCCAGAACGTAGAAGCTGCCCCTTACCCATCAGCCAACGGTGTCTCGCCGTCCGGCAGACTGCAGTGCAGTCCGCGGCACATCTCGGCATCGACTCCCTGTTCATTCACCGACAAGCTCTTTCGAGCCTTTCATGGTTGAGCTCTTCACGTCCGCGGGATTTGCCCGCAGTACCCGGATGTGTCGCATCCGGAGACAAACTGTCGCCAGTTCGCCTGCTCCCCACGTCGGCACATGTTGAACGATCCCGGAGGGACCGAACCCCATGGGAGGATTTGCAGTGCAGCGCACTGCTCACCCACTTTGTGCATGACGACCGTTCCGAAAATCTTTCGGAAACGGCGTGTCCGCATCGCCCCCATTCGGGGCATTGACAACCATCGGATAGAACGTCGGGATTACTTGTCTGCGATACAAAGGCAGACGGATTACTCCGACGAGCCTCCGTCGAACTGGGCGAGCACCTCTCGATGCAACCCAGCTCTACAGTGAGAGTTCATGATGACTGGTGAGGCCATCTCCTTAGCCGGCTGGTGAGGCCGGTTTACCGGGTGAACTCCGTGAACGGAAGAACGTATCAAAGCGTTTTGCGTCATTGACAGCTGCGAGAAATCCGACTCTCGCAGCCCGATCTTACACCGTTTGAAAACGCTGCGCAAACGGCGTTTGACTTGCTGGCAAAGTCAGCCGTTCCGATGTTTTGATCTGTTCGCTGTTGTCGGCATCTGTGTGGCGGTTCAAACGCTGTTTGACATCCGCTGGGGCAAGGTGATAGCAATGCGGGCATGAAAAACGATCCACTCATTTTTAGAAGGATGCAGCGAGAGCTGCGCATTCGTCAGCGTCTGAATCGACCTTTGTTTGCTCAGGTGCTGCTGATTCTGTCGGCGGGCCTGTTGCTGTTGTGCGTGGTCACTCTGCATTCTCAGGCCTACTGCACTCTGATTCTGGCAACGCCGCCGGCGTCACGGGCCGTGCAGTGCGGTCCAGATAATCCGCCAGCAGCGAATACCGAAGTTCATCACGCAATGCCGACGATTCCCGCTGGCGGCGAAAGACCGCGACCTGCAGTTGCTTTCCGTGTTCGAGCAGGCGAGCTTCCACCTGCTGCTGTTGTACCGGGCTGAGTTCCTGCCAGTACTGACGGGCGCGTTCCAGTCGCTGCTGAGCGGTGGCGGCAGCCGTACTGACCTGCTTGCCGGCAGGCTGACTGGCCAGCTGACTGGCTGTCTGCGTTTCGTTCCGAGTGGTGTCTTTGCGGCGAGCTTGTGACTGGTCGCGACTGGGGATGTGGAAATCTCGCTGAATGGCGGCCCGCAGGAAGCCGGCTGGATTGCGTGCCACGCGACGATCGCCGGCCAGCCTGAGCTGGTCATGCCACCGCAGTTTTTCTTCAATCTGAGGGGCAGGGAAGGCCCTCACGAGGCGACTGGCGGTGGCGGCCGCAATGCCACGAGTTGTCAGTTCCTGCACGAGAGCCGAATTGACATGCCAGCCACCGGTATCAGCGGTTCGAGTCAAAACGATGTTCCAATGGCCCCTTGCCTGGCGGCGATAGCGTGAGGCTGCGGGGATTGGCTGCAAAAAGCCGATTGCTTCAAGCTCTTCAATTGCGGGCTGCAGCCTGCGTTTGAGGTCAAAGGCGTCGTAGCTGCGGCTGAGTCCAACATGTTCGCAGGCCAGCGTTCGCAGTGGAAACTCGAGGTTCCGACTGTGGTAGAATCGCTTGTCCAGAAATCGGTACAGCTGACGTGCAGCCGGTCGCTGCAGAGTGAAGTACTGGTTCAGGTCGAGTCGCTTGAGATTGCCCACCTGGCAGCTGGTGAAGACAGATTCGCTCCAGGTAAACGACGAAAGCCGATCTTCGGTGGCATCAGCTCGACCGTGCAGGCTGAGGGATTCGAGGATGTGGAAGGACTGATTCTTCCAGCGCTGTCCGGTGCGGTCCCACCATGCCTGTCTGTACTGCAGGGTGACGCTGGTCCAGCGCTGCAGGGATTCGTCGAGTCGGCGATACGAGGCACCACCGGGATCCCAGCCGAGGAACTGCACCAGTTCGTAGCGAGTGAACTCGACTCGCCGTCCCTGAAAGGCATTCCGCAAACTGGTCAGGTGCAACAGTGTCAGCAGCACATCGGCGTCGGATGGTCCGGGCAGGCCGTACAGCGGACTGCCTGAGATAACGAGTGATCGCTGCACGGGCTGTTGCGAGCGGTCGTCGAACACCTGATCGTGGAATTCGAGTGTGGTGGCTGCGGCATCGGTGCGACTGCCGAGGTGCGTGAGCGGGAACTCGGCAAGGTTCAGTTCATCGACTCCGGAGCAGCGGTTGCTGGCAAGCAGTGACACGTCGGTGGATTCAGCAGCGGGCATATCGGGTGAGATGTCCGGTGGCGGCCGTCCTGATTCAGAAAAAAGAGAGACAACATGTTTTGTTCTTTTATTAAACAACATTATCTATTTACCCCCTTGCAGCTGGTTGAAATCATTGCGGAAATCGGCACAAAAACCGGCCTGGCGCCCGGTAAAACGCCGGCCTGACGCCCGGTATCGACCGGCCTGAGACCCGGTAAAACACCGGCCTGCCAACCGGTATGCACCGGCCCGGCGCCCGGTATCTCGTACCGGTCCGTGGGCCGGTGTTTTCAAGGTGCAGACTACCGCGAAAGTGCCGACTGCGCAAGGGGCAAGCTGGCTGGCTGGCCGTATGGACTTCCGGTCGACCGGGTGGCTGCCGTCGTACCAGCGGCAACAGGCCGAGC
>JALQWE010000246.1:0-230 GCA_023258825.1 Planctomycetaceae bacterium
CTGAGGATCGGCAACAGGTCCTCGTCCGGATCGCGAGTCCAGCATTCCCAGACCACAAGTACAGCCCAGCCTGCGGCCTTGAGTTCCTGTCGATTTCTGCGGTCGCGAGCGACGTTATCGGCACGTTTTTTTCGCCAGAATTCTGAGTTCGTGGCGGGAGTAACTTTACCGAACCGGCAGCGGTGGCAGTGCCAGAAGCAACCGTGGACGAAGATCACCTTACGGTGGGC